>NZ_VPDH01000142.1:0-3115 GCF_013417785.1 Acinetobacter sp. YH12227
TTTGTGCCATTTTTCTTTATACTGTCACTTAGGCAGGCTGGACACTTGATTTCTAGAGTTATTCGCATTTCTCTATTTTATCAAAATCCAACCTGCTTTTTTTCAGCATACTTTTTGAAACACCACCCCTGCCTTTAGCACAGGAGCCGCACAATCAGCTCCAAATCACTTACAAACCAAAGTCGCGAGTTGGTGTACTGCAACACAAGCTTTAAGTTTTGTGATTGGACCCATAATCAGTACAGGCTTATATCAATGGCATCGGGCATTTCCCTATTATTTCTTATTATTCGTGATGCTAGCTTTAATGATATTTTTTATCTTATTTAGCAAAATGAAAGTTGAGCATACGGTATCGAGTAATGAGGAAATGATTTAATCGTTACATAGAGAAAATATGGTTTGGCTTAGATAAATCGCAAATGACCCTACAGTATTTTGCTTACACAATGTTACTTGTGAGATGTCTAAGGTTACAAATAGTCATGAGATTGCTTAATAATTGATTAAAAAATAACCTAAATTGTTTCATTAAATCTCAAATGAATGGATTGTAAAAATACTCCTTTATGCTTTTAGCATTAAAACAATAACGGAGTTTAAATGCTTAAATTCAATAATGATCTTGTACTGGGTGCAATTTTTGATATGGATGGAACAATGTTTGATACTGAGCGTTTACGGTTTCAAACCTTGAAACAGGCATCTCTAGAATTGACTGGTGTGGAGTTTTCTGAATCATATTTAATGAACTGTCTCGGTTTAAGTGCACAAAGTGCGCATCGACTGGCTCAAGAAGAATATGATGAAAACATTCCCTATGCTGAAATTCGTAAACGTGCAGATGAGTTGGAGTTAGAAAGTGTACGTAAGTACGGTGTGCCCATTAAAAAAGGTTTGGTACAAGTTCTTGAACGATTACGTAAGTCTAGTTTACGTATGGCTGTGGCAACTTCAAGTCGTCGAGCTATTGCAGAAGAATATTTAATTAATGCCAATGTTTATAAATTCTTTGATGTCTTGGTTTGTGGGGACGAAGTTGAGCAGGGCAAACCACATCCAGAAATTTTTATGCGGGCGGCGCAAAAACTTAACTTAAAAACCTCAGAATGTTTAATGTTTGAAGACTCTGAAAATGGTGTCACTTCAGCCTATGATGCTGGCGGCATTACCATGTTGTTTAAAGACATCAAAACACCGAATGAAAATATGCTATCCAAGGCACATTATTATTATGAGTGTATGTATGACTGCCTATTAGAGCTTGATCCATTTACTGCACATTTAGAAATGCCAAAGGTTCAAGAAGCGTTTCCACAGACACTAAATCAGTTAACTGTTGGAATTCATGGTTTTGGTGCGATTGGTGGTGGCTATTTAGCGCAAATTTTATCGCATTGGGATGGCTATACCCGCCCCAAAAAAATCTATGCTTCTACACGTAATCCACTGTATCGCTCTGCGGTAAATGCTTTTGGTACCTATTGCATTCGCTACGGACAACTGTCTTATGATGAACGTATAGAAAATATGGAGGTTATTGATGCTGAAAATATTCAGCAAATGCAGGATATGTACACGCAATCGAGTCTAGTTGCGATTTGTTTACCTGAAAAAGCCATTGCTGAAGAAGCTAAAACCATTGCACAGGGGTTATATGCGCGACATATTGCTCACGATGAAAAAGCGATTGAGCCGCTCACATTACTGATTATTTTAAATAAAGTCGGCGCAAAACAGTTATTAATACAGCATCTCAGCCAAGCTTTAGAAGATTTGGCAGGTCAAGATGTTGCAGACCAAATTATGCGGCATCACTATTTCTGTGACACGGTGGTAAACCGCATGGTTTCGAAACTGACTGATCAGAATCTTTATCGTCAACTGCGTATTAAATACAATATTTTTAAACAGTTTCAATTAGATGAAGTTGAAGCAGATGATCAAATTGAAATTGAAGATGCGACTCGGCTCAATCCTGAACAGGAACGTCAAGCGACTTTATATGTAGAAGATATGCGTCGTAATTTTCATCCAAGCCATATTTTGCAAAGCATGGATTTAATTCTATTCAATGCTGAATCAGACATGCCTATTTATGTGGAAAATAACAGTCCATTGCTGGAAAAAATGCGCCAAATGATTTTGGTCGATGATATTGGTGAAATTCAATTAATCAAAAATCGGTTATGGAATGGTGTGCATGCCATGTTGGCCTGGAAGGCTGTAAGTTTAGGACATCAAACAATCGGTGTCGCGTTGGCTGATCCACAAGTCAAGCAATTCATGCAAGAATTATTAACTGAAGTGCAATCGGGGTTGACACAGTCCATCGCACATCGTGCCCAAGATCTTAGCCGCTTGACTCAAAGTTTTATAGACTCTTGTGAACATGCCTATAAAGATCCATCTGCACGTGTCGCACGTGATCCATTACGTAAACTTTCAGTTAATGAACGAGTGTTGGGCTCACTTAAAACCAATTTGCAATACGAACTAAATACATGCCATTTAGAACAAGGCATTGTGCTAGGTATGGTATATGCGGTGCAGGTTGAAGGATTATCAACTGAACAAGTCACTGAATATATTCAAATTCAATTTGCAAAAATGTTTATTGCACTTCGAGGTGAACGTCAGACTGAAATTCAACGAATTGAACAGGATGTGATAAACGCGTTTCAACACGCTATCCAGCATGATTTAAAGCATAAAAATGCGGCGAATAACTCATCTAAGTCGGTGAAGCAAGAGCAAATAGCTCAGTTCGTTTGAACGCATCAAGGAATGTATCCACGTTTACTAAAAAATTTAATTAACACACTCAAAGCCGAATGAAATATTCGGCTTTGTTTATAAAGGAAGGTAAAATATCTAAAAATGAATGAAATTCAGTTTTAGATGAATATTACTAAATCAAAAACCAGTCAAGTCGATTTCATTTCATGTTTTAATAAACAGTACTCTGTACACGACAAATTTCATAGTATCCTTGTCCTATCAGGCTTTTTCTTTCTTAAAATTGCTAGCACTTTCTTAAATTCTTCTTTTTTTCCAAAACCAATCAAACGTAGAATAGCCATTTGAACATAGTCCAAACCGTAGCGAAATAAAC
>NZ_VPDH01000143.1:0-3103 GCF_013417785.1 Acinetobacter sp. YH12227
AAAAGCGTATTTATAAGTGATATTCCGCTCTAGTTAAGCCACCTTGTTTTGTTGGGGTAGCTGATCATAGTAAAACTCATTTGGTGTCATTTTGTCTAGACTCGAATGAGGTCGTTTCAAATTATAAGAGACCTTTGCACGAAACAGCCCCTTTGCTCGAGGCATACCACCAAACCGAAAAAAAACAAAGAATGGCAATGAAATAAGCAAAACAATGGCTAAATCATGGATAAAATCTCCAAATGGTTGTTAAATTTGTGTCTATTGGCTGAGCTTACTAACCAACAGACACAATAACCCTAGGCGAGTCCGTATTTTCGTTTCAAGCTTAGGGCAGTTTTTAAATTATGCACCATGCTTGCAAGCAAAGTGCTGGTATGAAATTGCATTAACCCTAAATGACGAGCTTTGCTCATCCCATAATGCAGTTTAAAATGTCCAAAGACCCGCTCAACGGTGTTTCTAGTTTGGCTCTTTTGGGTATTATTGCGTTTTTGCTGTTCGGTTAAGGGTGTATTGCGCCATGCTCTATCATGAATATGATTTTTTATCGGTGGTTCATGCTCGGCAAGGTAGTCATCATGGGCTTGGCTTTTATACGCACTGTCAGCATACACGGCTGATTCATCATCTGTTAACAGCGTGGTAAAACATTGGGAATCATGGACATTGGCAGGGGTAGTTTCAACCTTTTTGACAAAGCTGTCTTCATCACAGTTGAGATGAATTTTAAAGCCGTAGGTGGTTTTTACTTTACCTGTACTGTCTTTTTTACTGACATAGGCGGCTTCGTTATCTTGGGTATTGTCGGTGTGTTTGCCTTTCTTAGGTCGTTTGTTTTTAGCTTCAACGATACTGGCATCGATGATGCTGACACTGCCCGCTTTGATAAAAATGTTTTGTTGGGCTAGTTGCTCATTGATTTGGTTGAACAATGGTTCAATCAGTCTAAGCTCACCTAGGTGTTTGTGGTATCGCCAAATGGTGCTATGGTCGGGTACATCATCCGTTAATGATAGGCCAACAAAGCGACGAAATAGTAAGTCTCGTGCCAGTTGTTTTTCCATGGCTGGATCCGATAGGTTATAGAGTTTTTGTAAGAGTAATACTTTAAACATGATGACAGGGTGAAAGGCAGATTCCCCACGCTCACTGCTATGAACGTGGCGTAAGGTTTGCTCGATAGTTTGCCAGTCAATTAGGTTGTGTAGTTCATCTAATTCTTCGATGGCTTTGTGAGCGTTAATGAGACTGTCTGCTAGGGAGAGTTGCCCTGTTTGTTTCCATGCCATAGTCGTGTTTTTTGCTAGGTGATTGATTTTATTGTATTATACCAATTTAATGAACTTTTGTGTGTTTATTCGTGCAAAGGTTTCTATAAACTGCTAAACTACACCCACTCAAATTAGTGGGTGTAATTAGTTTGAGTTATAAAAATCTCACAACTGAAATCGTTTGATCTATCTTAGACACCTTGTGAATACGGTGTATTAAGCCGCGAAATCTCAGCGCATTCAAAAAAACGTAATTTAATAAATTTCTCAGTGCTTGCCATTGGGCTTAGTCGTCTCTCCCTCTAACTGACTTTGCTCAGGCTTGTACGCATTTTATATGTAGATAACAATGCAAAACGTACAAACTTTAAAGTTAAGCCGTGCCACATTGATGTTTCCTTTGGCATTGGTTTTATTCGAATTTTCGGTCTATATCGGTAATGATTTAGTCCAACCTGCCATGCTCGCCATTACCCAAGATTTTGGGGTCAGCAGTGCATGGGCACCGTCGTCTATGTCTTTTTACTTACTGGGCGGTGCTTGTGTCGCATGGTTGCTTGGGCCACTCTCAGACCGTTTAGGCCGTAAAAAGGTGTTGCTCGCAGGTGTAGCATTTTTTGTGCTGACCTGCCTTGCAATTTTACTCACTCAAAATATTGAGTCTTTTTTGGCACTCCGCTTTTTACAAGGTGTGGGGCTGTCGATGATTTCTGCGGTGGGTTATGCCGCAGTACAGGAAAGTTTTGAAGAGCGTGATGCCATTAAAGTCATGGCTCTCATGGCGAATATTTCTTTGCTAGCACCGTTACTTGGTCCTGTGGTCGGGGCGTTTATGATTGACCATGTGTCATGGCATTGGGGCTTTATTGGCATTGCCTTTTTGGCTTTTTTAAGTTGGTTTGGTTTAAAAGCCAAAATGCCTGCGACACAACAGCGTCATTCTAAAAAGCCGCTGCGCTATATTTGGGATGACTATAAGACGGTCTATAAAAATAAGACCTTTTTGGCGCTCACCTTTGGCCTACCCATGGTCGCGATGCCGTTGATGCTGTGGATAGCACTGTCACCCGTGATCTTGGTGGAAGAACTTGGCTTGAGCAGTATGCAATACGGCTTGGCACAGTTCTCCGTCTTGGGCGGTCTCATTCTGGGCAACATTGTACTGATTAAAGTCATCGACAAAATGGCACTGGGTAAAACCGTGTTACTCGGTTTGCCCTTGATGTTCATCGGTACGCTGTTGGTAGTGCTCGGCACGATTTTCCAAAGCTATTTCTTGCCGTTACTGATTGTGGGGATGACTTTGGTGAGCTTCGGTGAAGGCATTAGTTTTTCAGTGTTATACCGCTTTGCGTTGATGTCATCGGAAGTGTCCAAAGGGACGGTTGCTGCAGCCGTTTCGGTTCTGATGATGTTTACGTTCTTCTTCGTGATTGAACTGGTTCGCATAGCTTATGTGGCATTTGGTCTTTGGGCTTATAGTTTAGTCTGCCTCATTTTGATTGCACTTTGGTTTAGCTTTCCACGTGCGACCGTGAAAAAAGTGATGCAAAAACGTCTTGAGAGTGGTGTTTACTAAAATTTTATTCACTGAATTCAGCGAAGCTCACATCATAAAAAAGCGCCCATTCAAATGAATGTGCGCTTTTTTATTATGGCTTTAAATAATCCTTTTTAAAGCCAGTTTTTAAACTCAGGCTTCTATTATTAATGAAGTTTTCGGACCATTCAGGATCGTTCGATTTACTCAAAATATCTTTGAGCCAAACCTTTAATGTTTCAATTGGATAATCTGCATTTTTGTATAAGTTAATCACGGTGATAATCTG
>NZ_VPDH01000144.1:0-3070 GCF_013417785.1 Acinetobacter sp. YH12227
TTAGGCGATAAATTAACAGCGCGGAGTTTTCCAAGTCAGGTGAATGAGATCCATGCACGCATGGCAGTCTTGAATAAATTCACAGAATTAGGTCGCCCTCATACCCAAGTTGTCTCTTAAATTTGAGTAGCTTAAGGGAACTCAGCCTTTCAAACCTTTATGCAACAAAGCCGTTAGAGATTACGCAAAGAATATTGTTCAATATTATTTATACAAGCTCAGAGGCTCTTTAGATCAAAATGTAGTTGATGCAATAACTCAGAGAATTACTCCACCATATAATAGTAATATACCCCAACGTCTTCCTAAAATTTCGGAAATAGACGAAAAATATAAACCCAATAATAAAGACCCGAACTTCAAAGATTATTATTACTCAGCAAATAGAATTTTACGTTCAATGACAACTGAATATGGTCGTGGTACTTGTGGCTATGGTGATTTCGGTCGATATACATTTCAATCTAAGTTTCACCGTTGGGAAAATATGGTGAATGTAGATCTTCTTAGCAACTACGCATGTGAGCTTATTTTTGAAAAATACGGTTATGATGTTGAAAAACACGGAAAATTCGACAGAAATACAGGGTATACATCTAGATATGAAAATAACCTTGAACGTATTGGTAAAAAGTATCAATGGCTAGCACTTTATGAAGTTTTAGCTAAAGTTATTGATAATTATCAATATCTTAGTAATTATTGGAACAACGAAGGTGAATTAGTATGGCTTAAAAATATAAATGATCTTCATATTCGAGAAATTGATCCTGTATTTAAAATTCATGTAAATTTTCCCAAAAATAAAAATGAAATAATCATCCCGAAAATAAACTTCGATGATTGGGATGGAGATTTATCAACTTGGGTTATTAAAGAAGATCTACCTGATATTCATCCAATGATTGAGTTTGAATTGAATGGTGAAAAATGGCTTGTATTAGAACGTAACTTAGATTTTACTGAGCCAGAAGTATTTGGTATCCATGATGAAAAGAATAAGAAAAACCTTTGGCTACAGATTAGAAGTTATTTCATTCCAAAATCCAAATTTCGAATAGCATTTGATTGGCTTCAAGAACAACACTTTATGGGTAGATGGATGCCTGAAGCTAACGAATTCCATGACTTACTTTGTAAAGAATATTATTGGGCTGATGCTTATAAAGATCAGATATTTGAAAATGAATGGAAAAAACTAGAAAGATGGGGCAATAATGCACCGCATAATGTAGATGTTATGTCTACGGCAGAAAGACATTCTTGGGAATCAAGCGGTGAAGAAAATGGTTATAGTTTCTTAGCACCTAATAATTTATTGATCGAAAAACTTTCAATTAATTATGCGGATACATTAGGCTATTGGAATGATATGGAGGGAAATTTAATTGCTTTTGATCCATCTGTTACGAGTTCAACATATAGTAAAAATGCGTTAGCAATAAGAAAATTAGATCTAATAAAATTTCTTGAAGAAAATAACTTAAAAATATTTTGGACTGTGTTAGGAGAAAAGTGGTACAGAGGATCAAGCCACGGACGCGATGAAATTCCAAAACATAGACTAGAATTTTCTAGCTTAATAGAGATACATCGTGGAAAGCTAAGGGGTGAACCTAAAATTATTATGCAAGATTTTAATTAATTCTTATAAAGCTAATTATGAAATTTTTCCAAAGTAGGTTTTATTTCATAATTAGCTTTATTTTTTACAGATTTCATTCTTAGCTTTAATTTATGCTGAAAATTTCAAAATAAACTTTTCTAGACAGCAACAAAGCCTGAAGTTATTATCAGGTGTATTATATTTAACATAATATACATTATACGAACAAAAGGTACTTTAGTACTTGTTGTTTAAACTACATAATCTCTCTAATGCTTTAAAATCGTAAAATGTCATTTAAGTGTTGTTCATGTTTCTTAACACTTTAATATTTGGTCTTGATATCAAAAATATGTAGCATGGTTATATTTAAAGAATAGATAAAAATGCTCTTAAAATTTAAAGATAAATTCCATAAAAAGACTAATGACAAATTAATTGTCATCACTAATTCTTGTCTTGTACCATACGTTTGGCCTCAGGTTTACAATGAGTTTTTTATTTGTCATTTGGCTACTAATACTAAATATAAAATTCTTAGACACATTAATCATTTTTATGAGTTTTTAGATACCAAGCTTCATATTTTTCCAGATAAGATTTTTGATGAGTCCAACTTAGATAACACTAAAAATTACTTCTTCTCCTATTATTGTCATTTATGTAATGATTTAGAACCAATTAATAATGAAATTTGGGCGGATGTTGTAGTTTTTTATGAAAAAATTCAAGAGTTTAAATTAAATACTAGTAATAATATTAATTTTGAATTAAAAGAATCAATCAAAGATTTATCAGAAAAACTATCTCAATTTAAGTTTAGAAAATCTAAAAAAATATTAAAAATTAAATCATTACCTCCAGTCATTATTGACTATCTTGATGAAATTCTAGTCCCAGGTGCTGTTAACAATCCTTTTAAGCATTTACAAACACAGTGGAAATATTATGTGGCATACATTCTATTGTCATATGTAGGTTTGAGACGTGGAGAATTATTACTATTAAATATCGATTCTTTCTTCATGACGAAAAGCTTTAAAAATAATAAAAATTATTATTACTTAAATGTACAAAATAATGAGAGCGATGATGATGAACGCTTTACAGAGCTGAATTTAAAAAATCAATATGCTACTAGGCAGATACCTATTGGTGAGGATATATACAAACTACTCAAAATTTATTGTGAGGGCTATAGACCACGCTCTTACACCCCTTTTATATTTATATCCAATAGGCATAAACCATTGTCCGTAGAAGCCTTAAATAAGACATTTCTAAAAATTTATCAAGCGTTGCCTATAGAATTATCAAAACAGTTAGAAAAGACACACGGCAGAGTAAAACTTGAAGTGCGACATAAACCACCTAATTAATTTAAAGGGTTTATGGAGTATATAAAATTGTCATACCATCATCTTAACTTTGAAGATCGTACTGCATTAATGCTTGAGTCAAGAA
>NZ_VPDH01000145.1:0-2864 GCF_013417785.1 Acinetobacter sp. YH12227
GTCATGAGAAAGCCCATATAAATGGGTAATGTACAAGTTGCTGTAGAAGCATGTTTAATTCGTCTGATCACAGATACTTTATAAAGTATTTTAATACTTTTTTGAATCCGTCAATGCGTAAGTCCTAGAATATTAAAGAAACAAACTCAACGACAATAATGCTCATTTCATCTGTAAGGCTTTTAACTAGTTTGGCTTTAACTGTAGGGCAAGCTGGTGTATTAGCAAGTTCAGTTGCTCCGCATATCGGAAAAGGTATATTTAATCGGACAGCGCTAAGATTTTCTTCAAATGCTGTTGTTGCTGCGCTTGCTGGCGCACGTGTAGTTGCGGGTTTGACTGTGTTTTCAGTTGTGTTGGTGGCTTTAGAGTATGGTCTAAAAAACTATGTACTGGATAATGCATTTGAAGATTGGTGTCAAAAAACACCTTTTAGGAAAGCAAATAGTAAAGAGACGCCTTTTAAAAATGAAGATGAAGAGTATCAAGAGTTTGTAAAAGCGGTAGTGAGTGTGTGAATATGTATGATTTGGTGAAGTTTGAAGGTCGTATTGAAGCGTTAGAAATACATAATGGTGTACTGAATACATTGGGGGGAGCAGGAGATCATCTCATTAAGTCTTCAGCGATTTTAAGTACGGTTGCTGGTAGCGTTTCATTAGGTGCACAAACGGTTTTTTTAGCCACGCAAAGCCGTTTACATATCCAAACTGTGGTGATGAACATAGGTGGCAAAGTTTGTGTGGGTCAGTTTCACCGTGCATTGTTAGCAGCAAATGAATATGTCATTTGTATTGCTAAGCAAATTGAACCCAATGTATATGAATTATATTCAGTACTTAGTCCAAAAACGGGGTTACTGCATATGCAAGTCGGAATGGGTGCAGCCGATAAACCTGCATATAAGTCAATGATGAAAGGTGGAATAGTCTGGTATGCAATTAGTGTTATTGGAGTTTTTTTAATTTTTATATTTAATGGTGATCTTACCCAGCAAATGTTTTTAATTTTAGCTGTAGCTAGTATTTTATTTTATTTTATTTTATTTTTATGTTTATTGTTAAAAATGCATTTAATTCATTACGCCATATGAATGAAAAGTCAGAACAAGTTTTTAAGATGTATGGATTTAAAAATCCAAAAGAGATTTATTTGCTGACGGCTCGACATCAAGATGATAATGCAAAATTAATATTAGAATCGGTTTATGAATACCGTAGAGCGATTGATTATGACCCATATCCTGAAGTTTATATAGCAGAACAAGAAAAGAATAATTAATGTATTTATATGATTTGGTGAAATTTGAAGGTCGTATTGAAGCGCTAGAAATCCATAATGGTGTGTTAAATACTTTGGGGGGGGCTGGGGATAACTTAATCAAGTCTTCAGCGATTTTAAGTACAGTGGCTGGTAGTGTTTCATTGGGTGCACAAACAGTTTTTTTAGCCACACAGAGCCGTTTACATATCCAAACCGTGGTGATGAGCATAGAGGGCAAAGTCTGTGTGGGTCAGTTTCACCGCGGTCTGTTTGAAACAGGTGAATATGTCATTTGTATTGCTCGACAAATTGCACCGAATATATATGAGTTATCTTCAGTACTTAGTCCAAAAACGGGGTTACTGCATATGCAAGTCGGAATGGGTGCAGCCGATAAACCTGCATATAAGTCAATGATGAAGGGTGGGAGAGTCTGGTACATGATTAGTATAGTTTGTATGTTTTTACTATTTATATTTACTGGTGAATTAACTAAGGAGATGTTTCTAATTTTAACAATAGTCTGTTTTATCACATATTTTATTTTTATGTTTATTGTTAAAAATGCATTTAACTCATTACGCCATATGAATCAAAAGTCAGAACAAGTTTTTAAAATGTATGGGTTTAAAAATCCAGAAGAGATTTATTTGCTGACGGCTCGACATCAAGATGATAATGCAAAATTAATATTAGAATCGGTTTATGAATACCGTAGAGCGATTGATTATGACCCATATCCTGAAGTTTATATAGCAGAACAAGAAAAGAATAATTAATGTATTTATATGATTTGGTGAAATTTGAAGGTCGTATTGAAGCGCTAGAAATCCATAATGGTGTGTTAAATACTTTGGGGGGGGCTGGGGATAACTTAATCAAGTCTTCAGCGATTTTAAGTACAGTGGCTGGTAGTGTTTCATTGGGTGCACAAACAGTTTTTTTAGCCACACAGAGCCGTTTACATATCCAAACCGTGGTGATGAGCATAGAGGGCAAAGTCTGTGTGGGTCAGTTTCACCGCGGTCTGTTTGAAACAGGTGAATATGTCATTTGTATTGCTCGACAAATTGCACCGAATATATATGAGTTATCTTCAGTACTTAGTCCAAAAACGGGGTTATTGCATATGCAAGTCGGAATGGGTGCAGCCGATAAACCTGCATATAAGTCAATGATGAAAGGTGGGAGAGTTTGGTATGCAATTGGCTTTGTAGTAATAGTTATTGTTTGGATTATTGTGCCTAATGATTATTCAATAGACAATTTATTGCTTTGGGGAGGCTGTTTATTTTTATTTTATTTTATTTTTATGTTTATTGTTAAAAATGCATTTAACTCATTACGCCATATGAATGAAAAGTCAGAACAAGTTTTTAAGATGTACGGGTTTAAAAATCCAGAAGAGATTTATTTACTGACGGCTCGACATCAAGATGATAATGCAAAATTAATATTAGAATCAGTTTATGAAGGCTTTGTTGCACAAACCTATCTGTAAAGGCTTTTTCAGCGATATAATTTTCAAATGAAGAAGCCTGCACACAAAATCTACCGCACAACCAATTGGCCCGCATATAACCGAGCACTTATGAGTCGCG
>NZ_VPDH01000146.1:0-2814 GCF_013417785.1 Acinetobacter sp. YH12227
TGTTCCACTTTAGATATTTGTTTAAGATGAGATGTAACTCATTGAAATGTGTCATCATATTCGTCGTCAGAAAACAAGTATTATGCCATTATTTCAATGAGTTATCTTTTTTTGTCGTGTACAAAGACAATTTTTGATTTATCCGGCTATTGGAATATTAATAAATATACCAAGCTGAATGTGGCATTTAACAATATGTTTGATAAAACCTATTGGAACTATGCAAGTGTCGGTACACTGATAGGATCAGGTACTGATCAGGCAACGTTAATTGACCGTGCTGCCGAGCCAGGCCGTAATGTCGTTGCAAGTCTTGAATTTAAATTTTAAACATCCTTATTGATATTTCTGGAACATTTGATATGAAAAACGTTCTCTTTCAGCACTGATTACTTTGACTTTATGCACTAGCATAAGTTTTGCAGCTGCGCCCCAACCTGATCTTTATAAACAAAGTCTGGGCTTTTATAGCTTAAGTCATAGCGAACTCAAGGACAGTACCCAAGCCACTTTTGTTAAAAACTTCGTTGCAGATTATCAGCCATTATTTCAACAACATAGTAAAGTTGATTTACAACAGTATCTAGCATTTGAAAATGCCCGATTACAGTCTATTATCGATCAACGTCGTGAAATGTCTTTAAAACAGGCACATGTACGTTTTGGTGTGATTAATCAGGATAAAGATGACAAAATCACACTGAAGGAGTTTCAGGAAACAGGGTTAAAAACATTTGGCGGATTTGATAAAAATCAGGATGGGATTATCAATGCCGAAGACCAGAAACTTGCACCGGCTGCACAAGGTACACATGATGGTTTACGTATTACCACACCGTTGGCTATGCCAATGGCAAATAGTATTGCCGAATTTATCCAGATGTATGGTGGCGATAAAGGTTTTGTGACTTTAGGCGATTATTTAAAAGAACGCGATCAGCAATATTTCCATACCGATGCAAACCACGATTTGACTTTATCTGAACAGGAATATGTCACAGAGTTCATGCAACGCTATGATGAAAATCTGCAAAAAGCAAAAGCAGAATATCAAACTATTTTCACCGAACAATTCAAAGCCATTGCAAATAATAAGGCAACCATCAGCAGTAAAGATGTAGATGCCTATGCAAAACTATTGTTCAAGCATTTTGATGCCAATAAAAATGGTCGTCTTGAGGCAAATGAGCTGTAAATCTGGCTCTGGTCAATTTTAAATTTTTCCCACGAATACCCTGCCCTAAAATCATTTTGGGGCAGTTTTTTTGTATTTCTTAAGTGATTTTCTATCACCCAATGCTTTGAAATAATTAAAAAATAATAAGACTAAATTTTCACCCATATAAGTCATATTACGTATTATCAAAATAATAGAAAAATGAGAATTTAACTGCATAGGTAAACAACGCACCTTATTTCAAAAGTGTAGACCAAAAACAGGAGAATTCTCATGGCGAGTACCGGAAGTGTAAGTGCTTCAGAAGAGGCCCTACTTGTTGCAGCAATCCAATATCCAGTACCTGTGATCAAGGGACCTGAAGATATACAAGTGCAAGTTGACAGGATTTGTACAGCACTGGCCAATACCAAGGCAGGCTATCCAGATCTCGACTTAATTGTATTTCCAGAGTATTCAACTCAGGGCCTAAATACGGCAATCTGGACTTATGATGAAATGCTATTAACCATCGAAAGCCCGGAAATCCAGCAATTCAAAGATGCCTGTAAGAAAAATGATGTATGGGCAGTATTTTCCTTGATGGAAAAAAATGAAGATCCGAGCAAAGCACCTTATAACACAGCCATTATTGTCAATAATCTAGGGGAAATTGCATTACATTACCGCAAATTACAACCATGGGTACCGATTGAACCGTGGTCTCCTGGCAATTACGGTATGCCGGTATGTGATGGACCAAAAGGTTCAAAACTAGCAGTATGTATCTGTCATGACGGCATGTTCCCAGAATTGGCCCGTGAAGCAGCCTATAAAGGATGTAATGTCTATATTCGGATTTCCGGCTATTCTACACAAGTCAACGATCAGTGGATCTGGACCAATAGAACCAATGCTTGGCAAAACCTAATGTACACTGTCTCTGTCAATCTCGCAGGTTATGACAATGTATTCTATTACTTCGGTGAAGGTACTATCTGCAATTATGATGGTAATGTCATTCAGCAAGGCCATCGTAACCCCTGGGAAATTGTGACCGCAGAACTTTTCCCACGTTTGGTAGATCAGGCACGTGAGAACTGGGCACTTGAAAATAATATTTTCAATCTGGGTTGCCGCGCTTATGTCGGAAAACCTGGTGGTGAAAAAGCCAACTACCTGACTTGGGTGGAAGATCTGGCCAAAGGAGAGTATAAATTACCTTGGGATGACAAAATCAAAATTCGTGATGGCTGGAAATATTATCCGGATGGCGTAAAACTTGGACCTATGCCGAAAAAATAATTTTTAGCATAGCGCTACGATAAAACAAATCCTCTCTATATCGCATCAGAAATGGTGTTGGATGAGAGGGTTTTGTTTTAAAATCAATGCTAATGGATTAACAACTCGACTTGTTATTTTCTTCAATGAAAAATACATAAGCTGATCTAAGATTCCCTAAACCTAAATACATCCAATCATCTAGGTTTATCCATCACAATCTAAGGAAGACCTCAACTTTGCGGTTAATGATATACGCTGAATTATCAGGAGACTTTCCCTTGGGAGATTCTAGGCAGCCAACTTATAAAAGTCTTCGGCCATTTGATTTGGTGTCTTAAAACCCAAACCCTTTTGAATTCTTCGATGATTAT
>NZ_VPDH01000147.1:0-2727 GCF_013417785.1 Acinetobacter sp. YH12227
CTATCTCAGTGATGTGCTGAAAAGGCTGCCGACGCATAAAGCGACCCAAATAGAAGAATTACTACCACATCGCTGGAAATCCAACTCAAATTAAAAAATAGGCATGGGGTTCAGCGGACGCTTACCTAAAGTCGGTCTATACGCATCCTTCTGTATTGCTGTCGTGATTTCTTTCGTAGGTGGTCGTCCAGCAATGATTTCAGCTGCTACAGGGGCTATGGCACTGCTTATGGTCACATTGGTCAAAGAGCATGGGCTTGAATATCTGCTGGCAGCAACAATTCTGACAGGCATGATTCAGATATTGGCAGGCTATTTAAAGCTCGCCAAGTTAATGCGGTTCGTATCTAAATCTGTAGTTATTGGATTCGTAAATGCGTTAGCGATCTTAATTTTCATGGCTCAGTTACCAGAACTGATTAATGTGACCTGGCATGTATATGCTCTGGTTGCTTTAGGTCTGGCGATTATTTATCTCTTTCCTTTGGTTCCCAAATTAGGAAAATTACTCCCCTCTCCACTTGTCTGCATCATTGCGATCACATTACTGGCAATCGCTTTAGGAATTGATGTACGGACTGTGGGTGATATGGGGTCTTTACCTGACACACTTCCAATGTTTTTGATTCCAAATATTCCTTTGAATATTGAAACATTGATGATTATTTTGCCTTACTCGGTAGCACTGGCGGCTGTAGGTTTACTTGAATCGATGATGACAGCAACCATCGTGGATGAAATGACAGATACGCCAAGTGATAAATATCAGGAATGTAAGGGACAAGGGATTGCGAATATTGCTTCTGGCTTTATGGGTGGCATGGCCGGTTGTGCCATGATTGGTCAATCTATGATTAACGTAAAATCAGGCGGCCTTACACGCTTATCAACATTCTCTGCGGGTATTTTTCTTCTTATTCTGGTTGTATTTATTAGTGACTGGCTCAAAGTGATTCCAATGGCTGCATTGGTAGCGGTGATGATCATGGTCTCGATCAGTACCTTTGAATGGAGTTCTGTCACTCAGTTAAAAGATAATCCTAAGAGCAGTAATATCGTCATGATTGCGACCGTAATTGTAGTTGTTGCTACGCATAACCTGGCTCTAGGTGTATTAACGGGCGTATTGCTTTCAGCCTTATTCTTGGCGAATAAACTTGAAAATGATATCCAGGTAACAGCATCTTTTGAAGGAACAGCCCGTTTATATGATTTGAGAGGTCAGATCTTCTTTAGTTCTTCTGAAAAATTCATGCAAGGTTTTGACTTTAAAGAGGATGTAAAGGATGTGATTATTGATTTGACCCATTCTCACATTTGGGATGTAACATCAGTCGCCATGCTTGACTCTGTTGTCAGCAAATTCCAGAAAAACGGGATTAAGGTTACTGTGCGTGGCTTAAATGAAGCCAGCTCTATCATGATTGATAAGTATGGAACACATTCCAGAATCTAAGTGCAGGAGATTCTACATTTATGTAGAATCTCTGGAGTGTTAATCTATTATGTTTTTTCATTGGATTTGCTTTGGTCTATTGTGTACTAGCTAAAATCTACTCGAAGATATGGATGTAATATATAGTTTTTCCGACGTCAATAAACTCAACTATTTTGGATGTTAAAATAATCAATTATTTTTTAATACGAAAGGTTTTAAGATGAAATCAAAGAAAATACTCGCTCTTGCATTGGTGATGTCGTGTATAGCTGCTTTATCAGGCTGTAACACAACACCTGATAACAATAGTCAGTATACTAATGCAGTCGAGACTTCTCATAAAAATAGTCACAGTAATATTGCTAACCCCCAAGTTTTGGATATTAAGGGAAGTATTACTGGCTATGATACAAAGGAATATATATTCCATGCACAAGCTAATCAAGTACTAAGAGTAGTAAGACAAAATACATCAGACGATGTGGTATTAAATTTACTGTATCTTGGAAATAACAATAAAACTAGTGAACTCTCTGGTGATTTCCAAGTCCTGCCTTATACAGGGGATTATAAGCTTATCGTAAGCCAAACACGCAATGATGCCCGTAAGCATGCAAGCACCGAAATAAAATTTAATTTGAAAGCCTTTATCACTGACCAGCAGCAACCATCTAACCAGCAAAATTATGTCGTCAACTACAAGTGTGATAGCAACGAAAATCTAAGCGTAACCTACCACTTTAATAACCAAAAAACTAGTGCGACAGTGACTTACGATAATATTTCACAACAGCTAAACTTTGATGATCAATATAGTAAAAAAAATAATCCAGTATTCTCCAATAATAACTACTTACTGAGCGTAGGAACTATTAATGATGGCGTGTTTGGAGACTCAATGGTCTACTCTTTGTTAGATTTAAAAAAATCTAAAGGTGGCTACGCGTTATTGCAAAACTGTCAAAAATTATAAACGGTGGTCTCTATGCTGTTCAAGTTGGTTTTGAGTTTATAAATTAATACCTGTTTTGACTGGGTTTAATATTTGAACCCAGTCAAAATTCTGTGTAACTGCTATTTGCTAACAGGAATCTCAATCTCTCACAGAGGTGGATCAGGAAATTTGAACAACACCTATAAGTGATATTTTGCTCCCCGAATGATGTTATAAACATCGATATAAGGAGTATTTTATGGCACGTAGACCAAGAAGAAATCATTCAAATGATTTTAAAGCTAAGGTAGCACTTGCTGCGATTAAAGCAGAAAAAACACTTGCTGAATTGAGT
>NZ_VPDH01000148.1:0-2583 GCF_013417785.1 Acinetobacter sp. YH12227
TGTTCCACTTTAGATATTTGTTTAAGATGAGATGTAACTCATTGAAATGTGTCATCATATTCGTCGTCAGAAAACAAGTATTATGCCATTATTTCAATGAGTTATCTTTTTTTGTCGTGTACAAAGGAATATTTTATATTATAATCATAATTGATATTTAAATATGAATATGTGAATTAAATCACATCATAAAGAATTGTTACTTTTTACTATTTGGTTGAAAGTAATGCTAAGAACATGTTTTATATATTAAAATTTAAAAAATATTACATTGCGTTAAATTTCATTAAAAAAATTTAACAAATACTCTAATTTTCTGATTTATGGTTGAGTAGAATCATTTACCGCGAGAGAACTATAATGCCTACAGCAGTAAAAGAAAGAATCTTAAATTTAATAACCAAAGATCATCAGAAATATTTTGAAATCGTTGAGTTCTTCTTAGACGCTTCAATACCTAATTCTGCCAAAGAGTTAAAGGCATTTAAGGTTCTAGAAAATGAAATTAAAACTCTAGACCACATCAGTGACATGCCAGACGAACTAGACAGTCTTGTCGATTGGATTCATCATAATAACCGCACACAGTGTGAATACTATAAAGAATACCTAGATAGACGAAAGCAAGGTGGGGCGAGAGAGTATTTTTCATCAATTAGTAAAGCTTATGAGTTTTTATACAAGGTTGCGCCCACAAAAAAAGTAGATGGTTCATGGCTGTACAGCTTTACTCAGTATTGGAATGATCCAGTATTTAGGGATTTTATCCAGATATATTTAGAGGAACTTGGTCTCGGTTCAGAAAAAGCCAATCACGTGCGAATGTATGACAACCTACTACTGGCACATGGTTTGAATCAACTTTCTTTAAACTTATCAGATACCTATTACCATCAAGCAGCAATACAGCTTGCGCTTGCCTATGTACCTTCAGAGTTTATACCAGAGATAGCAGGTTTTAATTTAGGCTATGAACAACTTCCTTTACATTTGCTAATTAGCAATTACGAGTTAAAAGAACTTGGAATTGATGCACACTATTTTAATGTTCATATCACGATAGATAATTTTGATAATGGGCATGCGCAGATTGCGACCAATGCCATTAAAAAACTTTCTACAAGGTACAGATCTAAAGAAGAGTTCATTCGTAAACTCAAAATCGGGTATCTCCTAAATAACAAGGGAATGAGTTCAGTTCAGATAATTAAAAATTTAAGCACTGAAAAGATGGTGCTTGAAATATTTAAGAAAAAGGCGATTGTTGGTAAACACATGCATAGCAATAAGTGCATGTTTAATAATAAAACGACAAATGAATGGCTGTCTGAAGATGACAGTGTTGAAGAGTTTATTTTTGAGCTTGTTCGTATAGGGTGGATAAAACTGAATCAACCGCCTGAAAAAAGTAGATTTTGGCAGATGATTCACGACGAAGAGGGAAAAATGTTTGGGGTGTTTAGTGCTGTTGAAAAGACTTTTATCTATGATTGGATTGCTGGCAAATCAATAGATCCTAAGCAAAACCAAGTGAATAATGAGTTTGTGAAAAACTTCCTAGAGACCAATTCATTTAGTTATTTAGCCAACCATGAAATGGCTGAGCTTAAGAAACAATTTGATGGAAGTACGAATACCGGATACAAGATCAACAAACTTCTAAAGTATTTAGCACCTCATATGCATCATCAAGAAATTGGGTTATGGAGTACCCAGCGTATCGTAGAGAGTTTATTTCCATCTCTAGCCCGCCAATAAAATAAATACTCCAAAAGATTTATAACTTTCATCGTCAAAAAATAACCGCCTTCGGGCGGTTTTTCTTTTATGGGATTATACCAATTACACAATCGACAATAATCTTCAGAAGAAGTTCCAAATTGGCAACAGTGAGCATGATCTACTGGTCAGTTTTGACGTTATGCACGAGAAGCGTGAAAAAGCTGCGGACCGTTGTAACTTTGCAACAATTAATCCTTTCGCACCACAGTACAATCAAGGCTGTATCAATACACTCAGTTTGAATAGCCATACTATTACCAATTTGCGTGATATGGGGCTTTATGCTCGCAATCGCATCAGTTTAAGTGATCAGTGGATTATAAATTTGGCTGGTCGATATGACTGGGCAAAATCCTCCTCAGAGAATGTCCTAAAAGGGACTAAAACTGATCTTCAAGAAGATCATGCTTTTACTGGTAATGCATCAATCATGTATTTAGCAAATGACTTCATTGCTCCTTACGTTAGTTATGCAACTTCTTTTGTTCCCAACATCGGTACCGATAGAAATAATGTCCTATTCGACTCAGAAAAAGGCAAGCAATATGAGCTCAATGGAGTGATTATTATTTTTCTATAAATATTAATGAAAATCATGAATACGCTGTGAATGCTTCACTGATTGATCAAAATGAGATCATTCAACAAGTGGTCGTCTTTCCATTTAGATTTCGGGTGGTGTTTCAAAAAGTATGCTGGCATTAAACGAATCCATTATTGATATAAAAGAACACTAAATCAAAGGCTTTGAAATGATTTTCAAGCTTTTTGGAGAAGTTGCAGCTTCTCCTAAAGCCTCGC
>NZ_VPDH01000149.1:0-2374 GCF_013417785.1 Acinetobacter sp. YH12227
CGACTCATAAGTGCTCGGTTATATGCGGGCCAATTGGTTGTGCGGTAGATTTTGTGTGCAGGCTTCTTCATTTGAAAATTATATCGCTGAAAAAGCCTTTACAGATAGGTTTGTGCAACAAAGCCGTGTAAATTAGCCACTTAAATAATTGCTCCTTAGAAACTACGCTCTGTGATTCCGTTCCAAGCTGTACTAATTTTTCTAAACTAATAACATCTTGTCTTATAAAACTGCAAAAAATATTAGGTTCACTTTGGGATAATAAATATGTATATTCAGCAAAAGCACTTTTACCTGCTCCCTTTCTGCCCACAACAATAAATTTTTCACTAGCTAAGGTAATCCTCCCATAAATAAGCGAAGTTAAAAGTAGAGGTTAAGCAGCCATTAGAGGTGGCTTTCCTTTGTTAGCTTGATGTGGTCTTTCATGGTTGTAATGCCTGAGTAGCACTGCTACGCAAGAGTTTGTTGCATAATCTTGTACTTCATCCAAAGTATCAAATAAATGCTTGCTCAGCCAACTATAACGTATGGTCCGATTATAGCGTTCAATATACGCATTCTGCTGTGGCTTACCCGGTTGAATATATTCAATACGAATACCGTGCTCAGTAGCCCAGCGCACAAATTCGTGACTGATAAATTCGGGACCATTATCGCATCGGATCACTAACGGTTTTTCTCTCCACTCCAGCAATTGATTCAACGTACGAATAACCCTGATTGTGGGCAATGAGAACCCTGCTTCAATGGCTAGGCCTTCGCGGCGGTAATCATCAATCACATTCAATAATCGAAACTTGCGACCATCGGAAAGCTGATCATGCATAAAATCTAATGACCAAACCTGATTTTCTCGGATTGGTTCTTTCAATGGTTCAGGCGCATGCCGTTTTAGTCTTCTTCTCGGTTTAATACGCAGATTCAGTGCCAACTCACAGTAAATGCGGTAAACCCGCTTGTGATTCCAGCAGCAACTCTCAACATGCCGTAAATACGAGAAGCACAAACCAAAGCCCCAATCGGAATTTTCCTCAGTGAGTTCAATGAGCTGTTCAGCAATGAGTGCATTGTCATCGCTGAGTTTGGCTTGATAGCGGTAGCAGGTTTCACTAATGCCAAATGCTTTACAAGCCAAACGAATACTAATGGCATGCTGGGCAACTGCCTGTTGTGCCATCTTACGCCGGCAAGATGGCTTTACCACTTTTTTGCCATCGCTTCCTGGATGATTTCGGCCTTTAATCGCTCTTCCGCATACATCTTTTTAAGTCTGGTATTTTCGGCTTCTAGCTCTTTCAGTCGAGCCATTAATGATGTATCCATACCACCATATTTGGCACGCCATTTATAAAAGGTAGCATTACTCATGCCGTGTTCACGGCAAAGGGTCGCTACAGGTATGCCAGATTCAGCCTGTTTCAAGATGGACATGATCTGACTGTCAGTAAATTTAGATGTTTTCATGCAGAATCTCCTGCTCGTATCTTAAGAGAAAATTCTACTTTTAGATCCTATTATTTTTAGGGGGGATTACCCTAACTCATGATGAAGATCGTGATGATCTTCATAGACATCTGATAGTGCAACTCTAGAGCTTGGTAATGATTCTGCTTCTGCTTCAGGTGCGCCGAAATACAATGCTGTTTTACTATTCTTACCTCTATTACCAAAAAACACTATTACCCCCTTAATATTAAATTTTTAATTAATTTTTAATTTTACAACAAAGTGCATATACGTTTATCAATTTAATTCAGAACTATTTTATTTTTCGCTAATCTTTATTTTTTACAATAAACTCCTATATTAGTTTCATGATAATCTGAACTATAACCATCTACAATTTTTCCCAAAACTTTGTGCATTTAACATCGGTTGGCATGAACAACCTGCACGAAAAATTTATATTTATATACAACCGAAAGGCTATTTGCTGCGAGGTGAAGCGGTGAATGAGGGATTTGAGAAATTTTATCCTGATCTGATTTAATTTTTTAAGTTTCCCTCTACCCCCGCCTTCTCCCAGTGGGAGAAGGCGCTTCCATTGCTAATTTAATGCCGTTATGGATTGTTACTTACCTCTCCATTTAGTAGATGAACAGCACTGCTGCACAAGGAAGAGGTAAATATTTAACTTTTTAAAGCTATGTGAAAAACACCAAAGTCATTAATAATTGATAACAGCTAGCCTACTAGACTCATCATAATTTGAACTATAACCATCCATAACTTTTTATAAATCTAAACTCTGTACACGACAAATTTCATAGGATCCTTGTCCTATCAGGCTTTTTCTTTCTTAAAATTGCTAGCACTTTCTTAAATTCTTCTTTTTTTCCAAAACCAATCAAACGTAGAATAGCCATTTGAA
>NZ_VPDH01000150.1:0-2337 GCF_013417785.1 Acinetobacter sp. YH12227
GCCGAGTCGTAAAGCTCAGAAAGCTGTTATTGAACAAAGAAAGTTAAATCCTGTGCTTGACTCTTGTGGTTAAAAACAGGACATTTTAAATGGTTTATCACATAGACATTTTAATTGGTGAATAACAACAACAGCTTTTTAAAATATCTTTGTTTTTCATATAGTTAAAAAATTTTCATCCCCCTGAAAAACCACAAAAAGCCGACTTAGAAACAAGCCGGCTTTTTTATGAGCAGTTTTGATACTTATTGCCAATAAATTTGACTGTTTTTCAAACAATATGAAACTTTGTTGTGATTTATCAAGCCATCCACGGCCTAAACAATCCCCAATTTCTGCGGACAACTCTTGGGATAAAAATGGGCCAACTTTGTAAGCTAAAACTTACATAAATTTAAGGATTTTGCGGATTGGTAATCCAAAGCATTAGCCCTATGATGAATACATAAGGGAACTGGATGTTTCCAGAAAACAAGAATAAGAAAATAGCGCAAGGAATGGGCAGCACGAGATCAGTAAGACGAGCAACCCGATATGAAAAACCCCGACAGGATGTCGGGGTTTTTTATTGTCTGAATATTTTCGGATAATCCGTATTATATTAATTTTAGTTGAACTTAAAACTAGGCATAAAGACAAATGAAAATAGGGATCTTTTGGTACTGGAATAATCAAGTCATTGGTATTGCACATTCCTTTAATATTACGAAAGCAGACTCTATTGGCCTGATTGATAGCCCATATACACATATTGAATATTGGATTACATTGCAAGAAAAGTATTCTGAACTACAAAACTATGAGTATGAACAGATCCCAAGAGGTCGAGTAATTTTTGATACCAACAAAGAAAAATCAATTATTTATTTGGATAAGACATTGTTATATAAATCAAAAATTAATAAAGTCTATGATTTTTTTAATTTAAATCCAGAACAATCGGTGCTAAAAAAAGACTCACACTATCAAATTTGACCAACACTACTGTTAGATCAACAAACTTGCGTTAAAATACACACGATCACTCTTAGAATGGTAAGCGATATGAGAAAACGTCTTAAAGATTATAATATTGAACAAGTATCTAGTCGTGAAAAGGTTTCTGGACAAGTTTTACCTATACAGTTTAGTAATGATGAAGCAACTAAACGAGTTGTTATGCATAGTGCTAGACGAGTGATCCAGCAACATAAAGCAGAAATACAAGAGTTAGCTTATAAATGAGCTTGATTAGTTCGACCTTCGTAATTGCTGTACATGACGAGATTTTGCTTCAAACAGGTGTAGGTCGATCTGGTTGCCAGATTGAGAAACTGGAAAGCGTCCTAAATCGTATAGATCAGCAAATGTATTACAGTAATGTGAGTGATATCTTTGAAATTGCTGCATGGTTTGGTATTGCAATTTCTAAAGGACATGCATTTGTCGATGGAAATAAAAGAACAGGGCTAGCAGTGATGCTAACTTATCTTGAAATCCAAGGTGTGACCATTCAAGAACACACAGGTTTAGATGATTTAATGGTTGATATCGTTGAATCCCAAGAAGATCATGAGCTTTTAGCCAAACTGGTAGCAGGATTCTTATATGAGCTATCTATAATTTAATTTATTCAATCTGTATTTTTATTTTTGGGTCGTTAATGTTAGAAAGTATCTCCTTATAAATTAAATAGTTTTCATCATCTCGGCATACAAAAAATACTTCTTCAACACAGTCATATTGGGGAAGTGTTGAAAGTATGGTACCAATTGCAATTTCGGCTGCCAGTTGGCGAGGAAAACCATAAACACCTGTACTGATGTTTGGAAAAGAAATAGTTTTTACACCAACATGGTTAGCTTTCATAATCGCATTACTATAAGCATCACAAAGCAATTGTGGCTCATTACGCTCACCATCTAACCATCTTGGCCCAACAGCATGAATAAGATATTGGGCAGGCAGGTTTCCAGCAGTAGTAACTTCTGCTTGTCCAGTTGAACACCCGCCTTTTTCTTGATGAAGTTGAATACATTCAGTCTTCATCAAAGGTCCTGCTTTTTTATGAATGATATAATCAAGCCCACTGCCACCAAGCAAAGACTTATTCGCTGAATTAACGATAGCCTGTACAGCTAATGTTGTAATATCTGTTTGGATTAAAATAACTTTTTTAAGATTACTCATTTTATCACTATAATAAAATCGCTAAGGTAGCAGTAATTTTTTGGGTGGTGTTTCAAAAAGTATGCTGACATTAAATGAAACCATTATTGATGTAAAAAAAGGTTAAGTCGAAGGCTTTAAAATGGTTTTCAATCTTTTTGGAGAAATTACAACTCTTTCTAAAACCGC
>NZ_VPDH01000151.1:0-2329 GCF_013417785.1 Acinetobacter sp. YH12227
AGGTTAACCGCATAGGGGAGCCGTAGAGAAATCGAGTCTTAATAGGGCGTTTAGTTGCTGGGTGTAGACCCGAAACCGGGTGATCTATCCATGAGCAGGTTGAAGGTTGGGTAACACTAACTGGAGGACCGAACCCACTGTCGTTGAAAAGCCAGGGGATGACTTGTGGATAGGGGTGAAAGGCTAATCAAACTCGGTGATAGCTGGTTCTCCCCGAAAGCTATTTAGGTAGCGCCTCGGACGAATACCATTGGGGGTAGAGCACTGTTTCGGCTAGGGGGTCATCCCGACTTACCAAACCGATGCAAACTCCGAATACCAATGAGTACTATCCGGGAGACAGACTGCGGGTGCTAACGTCCGTAGTCAAGAGGAAAACAATCCAGACCGCCAGCTAAGGCCCCAAAATTATAGTTAAGTGGGAAACGATGTGGGAAGGCATAGACAGCTAGGAGGTTGGCTTAGAAGCAGCCACCCTTTAAAGAAAGCGTAATAGCTCACTAGTCGAGTCGGCCTGCGCGGAAGATGTAACGGGGCTAAAACTATATGCCGAAGCTGCGGATGTACACTTATGTGTACGTGGTAGGGGAGCGTTCTGTAAGCCGATGAAGGTGGATTGAGAAGTCTGCTGGAGGTATCAGAAGTGCGAATGCTGACGTGAGTAACGACAAAACGAGTGAAAAACTCGTTCGCTGAAAGACCAAGGGTTCCAGTCCAACGTTAATCGGGGCTGGGTGAGTCGACCCCTAAGGCGAGGCCGAGAGGCGTAGTCGATGGGAAATTGGTTAATATTCCAATACTTCTGTGTAATGCGATGAGAGGACGGAGTAAGTTAAGTCAGCCTGGCGTTGGTTGTCCAGGTGAAAGGATGTAGGCATGTATCTTAGGCAAATCCGGGGTACTCTATGCTGAGATCTGATAGCAAGCTGTACTTGTACAGTGAAGTGGCTGATACTATGCTTCCAGGAAAAGTCTCTAAGCTTCAGTTACACAGGAATCGTACCCGAAACCGACACAGGTGGTCAGGTCGAGTAGACCAAAGCGCTTGAGAGAACTCTGCTGAAGGAACTAGGCAAAATGGTACCGTAACTTCGGGAGAAGGTACGCTGTTGACGGTGATGGAACTTGCTTCCTGAGCGGTTGACAGCCACAGAAACCAGGCCCCTGCAACTGTTTATTAAAAACATAGCACTCTGCAAACACGAAAGTGGACGTATAGGGTGTGATGCCTGCCCGGTGCTGGAAGGTTAATTGATGGGGTTAGCGTAAGCGAAGCTCTTGATCGAAGCCCCAGTAAACGGCGGCCGTAACTATAACGGTCCTAAGGTAGCGAAATTCCTTGTCGGGTAAGTTCCGACCTGCACGAATGGCATAATGATGGGGGCGCTGTCTCCAGCAGAGACTCAGTGAAATCGAATTCGCCGTGAAGATGCGGTGTACCCGCGGCTAGACGGAAAGACCCCGTGAACCTTTACTGCAGCTTGACATTGAACTTTGATCTTACTTGTGTAGGATAGGTGGGAGGCTTTGAAACCGAGACGCTAGTTTCGGTGGAGCCAATCTTGAAATACCACCCTGGTAATATTGAGGTTCTAACTCTGCTCCATAATCTGGAGCGAGGACCATGTCTGGTGGGTAGTTTGACTGGGGCGGTCTCCTCCTAAAGAGTAACGGAGGAGTACGAAGGTGCGCTCAGCGTGGTCGGAAATCACGCGTAGAGTATAAAGGCAAAAGCGCGCTTAACTGCGAGACCCACAAGTCGAGCAGGTACGAAAGTAGGTCTTAGTGATCCGGTGGTTCTGTATGGAAGGGCCATCGCTCAACGGATAAAAGGTACTCTGGGGATAACAGGCTGATACCGCCCAAGAGTTCATATCGACGGCGGTGTTTGGCACCTCGATGTCGGCTCATCTCATCCTGGGGCTGAAGCAGGTCCCAAGGGTATGGCTGTTCGCCATTTAAAGAGGTACGCGAGCTGGGTTTAGAACGTCGTGAGACAGTTCGGTCCCTATCTACCGTGGGCGCTGGAAATTTGAGAGGATCTGCTCCTAGTACGAGAGGACCAGAGTGGACGAACCTCTGGTGTACCGGTTGTGACGCCAGTCGCATCGCCGGGTAGCTATGTTCGGAAGGGATAACCGCTGAAAGCATCTAAGCGGGAAGCCTACCTCAAGATAAGATTTCCCTAGGAATTTATTCCTCTAAAGAGCCGTTGAAGACTACGACGTTGATAGGTTGGATGTGGAAGTGCGGTGACGCATGAAGCTGACCAATACTAATTGCTCGTGAGGCTTGACTATACAACACCCAAACAGTTGTTGTACGAACT
>NZ_VPDH01000014.1:0-54447 GCF_013417785.1 Acinetobacter sp. YH12227
AAAATCATTTGAATGATTTCTTCTTGGTCTACGTGCCATAAAATACTCCATATATTGATGTTTATAACATCATTTGAGGAGCAGAATATCACTTATAGGAGTTGTTCAAATTTACGGATCCATCTCTCTCTCGTACACTTAGAAGATAAGCATCTGGATTCGTTTTTAATTCTTTATCTAACATTATTAGCTTATTCAACATATCTTGGTTTGTCGTCTTGGGAATGATCCAACCGCCAAAACTAATATTGTTTAATTTGATGTTAGGTAGTGGATCTTGTCTATTTTGTTCCAGTAACCAAAGATAGTTTTCACTACAAACAAATAAGACTTTTAATTCCTGATCAATGCGCCGTAAATCACAATATCTGAATAGGTTTACGTTACCTGGTGCTTCAGCATTGATAATTGGTTTTTTTCTTGTTTTTTCACCATGTAACTTAAAGTATTTAACACAACTTTCAATGTCACTTTTTAAATTGATTGGTGCAGTTTCTATTGGTGCCTCTGATAATTGTTCTTCAGCATATTCAAAATAGATCCAACATACATCTTGGTCTTTTAGCTTTTCAAAAAGCCAATCTGGAACGTCATGCAATTTTTGTTTTAGTACAAATGGTTTTCCTACATTCGTAATCTTGACGCTTCTTTTCTTGTACGTGTCCAGCTCCCCTATCTTCTTCACGCCACTTTTATATAAATAACGGTTTTTGAGAACTACTTTACTCTTTTTTACCTCTTTTTCAGGTTTAGGATCAGTACTGGATTTTTCAGGCTCAACATTCAAACAAAAGTAATCTATTCCTTTGGTAAACAATTGAAACTTCCCCTCCTTTTCAATTAAGGCAAAATTCCCTCTGATTTCAGCACCTACTATATCTTTAGATATTAGAAATCGATCATCAACGGTTTGTTCATTTAAGAGCAGTAAAGCCGATTTAAAATCTACTTTGTGTTCTGGTATTACAACATAACCGTGGTCAAACAACTTTTTGCTCACTCGGATAACTGTGTAAATATCCATAACCAGCTCCTTATATTATTTCCTGTAATTTTGGTTGATGTATTCTTGGATCGCTACAATTCTTTTTTCTGAAGTAGGATGCGTTGATAAGAAATCAATTTTAGTGCCCTGTTTTTCTTGGGCTACTACTTTATTCCAAAAGCTGACTGCGCCCTGTGGGTTGTAACCAGCACGAACCATAATATCAACACCTAGAAGATCCGCTTCACTTTCAAGTTTGCGCGAACCAGGTAAGTTAACCCCATAATCGCCTAGTAAACTTGTGCCAGATACAACCATGTCACCAAGACCAGCCGAACTAGCTGCAAGCACACCTAAACCAGTTAAAAGCTTTTTACTTACCTTTTCACGCCCATGATCACGTAAAGCATGTGCAATTTCGTGGCCGATCAGTGCAGCCAATTCATCATCAGTTGCATTAATTTTTGTGATAGAACCAGTCAACACACCGATCTTGCCTCCAGATAGACAAAACGCGTTGATTTCATTATCTCGGATTGTATTAACTTCCCAATTCCAATTTGCTGCGTCAGCTCGATAATGTGGAACTTGTGCGATAAGACGTTTTGCTACTCTATTTACTTGAGCGTTATTCACAATCAATCCACGCTGTTTAGCAGTCGTGATGATGTTGTTGTAAGACTGAGTACTTTGCTGAAGATATTCTTTTTCAGAATACAACATGATTTGTTTGCGTTTAGAACCCATTCCATCAATAGTACTAGATACGCAACCAGTTAAAAGAGATCCGGCAACAGCCAAAACACACAAAGATTTCATCTTAAAATCAAACATTTTGTTTTCCTTTATGTTTAAAAACATTTAACAAGTTAAAACTGCGCTTATTAAGCTTGTTTTTATCTTCCAAATCAGTAATACATTTAAACTCTTTTAAGATGTTTTTGTAATGCTCTTTTTGTTCATTTTCTGACTTATTAAAACCTTTCAAAGCTAACTGTTCAATAGTTTTAGGGCTGAATAATTTCAGAAGAACTATATTTAATATTAAAGTACCAGCCAGTAAGCCCAACGCATAAAGCTGAACAACTGAAGTACTGTATTTAGGTTCCATCGGACCAAGTGAACCAAAGCATATAAAGCTAAATACAGATAAAGTAACTGCAGCTATAAAACTAGATACCGTAACTCTAATCTTGAACTTATATCGTGCAATTAAAGCGACAATTAAAAAACCAAAAAGTATGGTACCAATTGCCGTAGCCATTATGACTAAAAAGAGCCCAGGGTTTGTGTTTGATGGATCTAACATTTCCATAGAATATCCTTAAATAAAACCCTTGCTTTCTAATAGGGTGAAACGATCTTTAAACAGTACAAAGAATGTTTTTTTAACGCTTTCGTACTGGTGTTTGATAATGTCTAAAGCACTATCATATGCACCTAGTTTCACGTAATTAACAAAATTGGCATGATCAAAACCTTTAAGTTTGTGACGTTTAATAAAGCCCTTAAAGTCTTGCTCTTTTTCTTTAAATTGATTCTCAAATTCAAAGAAAAGTTTGCCTAATTTCATGCTGTATAGTTTTAAATTGACAATAAATTCGACTAAAGGTGTTTCATTTCCTCTAATCGTAACCAGCATGTCTTTATCTTTTGTGATTTCGAGCGATGGTAAAAAATTAGAAAAATTAACCAGTAGATCACTTAATAAAACTTGTTTATTAAAGTATGTGACCAAAACAGGTGCGCTATCTGGCACATACGCTTTGATACGTTCAAATTTACTTAAAGCTTCTGGAGAAGCATGACCACTAAGGGCTAATTTCACTAACATATAATTCACTCGACATCTAATTCATTTTTTAAAACCAATTTGTATTTTGGATGAACCCCAAGTCTAAGTTGAAGTAATGTCCACGCTTGCTTTGTTATTAACTTTTCGCCACTTTCAAACTTTGACCACTGTATATTGTTGTACAATCCTGTGTGACTAGACATTTTGGTTTTACTTAAACCACTCCAGACTCTTAGTTGTTTTCCTAAGACTGGTATTGGAACCAGCATTAAACCATTGTCCTCTTGTTCCTTTAAAATCTTTAAAGCTGCCTTTTTACCTACTAATTGACCGCCATCTTCACAAATATAAGTAATACGAGCTGTATATTGTTCAGAGTTTAAGCACTCTTCTAACAATGCTAGAACTTCATCCTGAGGATTCGTTAAACCCCCTCCAACCGTATCGCCTGTATCAGTTTTAATCACGAGTTATACCTTTTAAGATAGATATTCTTATAGTATATACGAAAAACATTTAAAAGATTTTTTTAAAAAAACAAAATGTTCATTTTTTGTATTTTAGCTAAAACCACTTATAATATGATTATTGGTATTAACCAAAGTTTAAAACATATTGAAAGGTGTTTAAAATGACTAACTCTAAAACTAACGCTAAAACCAAAGAGAACCGCTTAAACCAAAATGGCAGTTTAAGCAAAACCGACCAACGCAAGCTTAAACCTATTTCTTTTTGCTTATTAGATACAGAACAAGTGACAATGCTGGAGAAAATTGAAAAGTTTCAATATGGCAATTTCTTTAAAAACATTATAGCTTCTATGACTGATGAAGAAGTTGAACAGATCGCGAATAGCAACAAGAAAAGCGATCCAATCATTCCTCAAAAATTACTAGATCTAAACATCACAAAAGGTTTCTTATCTTGTCGTTCAATTGCAAAGGTGCTTTTTAAACACAATAAAGTTGAATCTATGCTGCATGAGCTACGTAACTTTATCTCTGACGAATTCATTTTAAAGTTAGCTGAAGACCGCAACTTAACACTATCTATAAGCGACTCAGAAGTCGATTCTAATACCTCTTCAGGTATGTTTGATGATCGCTATGCGATGGCTGATACTGGCTATAAGAGCCGTACAACACCTGTTTTCAATCAGCAAAATATTGAATCTATAAAATCCATTGTTCGTGAACATGAGAAGCTTCCAAAACATGTCGAATTAGACAATGATTTCATTGAACAGTTTATGAATGACAATCCTGAAGTATTCGCAAAATTATAAAAACACAAACAAAAAAAACCATCTAATTTTTAGATGGTTTTTTTATGTCTTAATTATTTCTAGAATCAGCTATAAAGCTTCGCTGGCTCGTCTGCAACTGGTATCACTGGCTGTACTTCTTGCATAAGAATTTTAGTCACTTCATCCAGTGGTGCAATGTTGGAAGGTAAAAACTCTATTGCTTCAGGAAATTGTGATTTAAGGTAAGCATCTATGGCTTTGTGAATAGCTCGGTACCATTCTCGCGATTCGCTCTCTAAATTAAACATGCTTGAAATTGAAGCTTCTAGATCCGCAATATATTTACTTGGTAGTAAAGCTTTACGCTCCATATAAGCTTGATGTGCCATAGCAAGCCAGATAAAGCGATTTAATTCCTTACTACTTCCCTCTACGCTATTATCTTTAAAGTTCAACGTTCTAAATTTGCAAATGTGAAAATGTTGCTCACTAAAATATTTAAAGAAATCTTCATACTCAATTACAGAAATGGATTTTTGTAGCACCAATGGTATATCTAATGCGAGATCCACTTCGACTTTACGTGTACCAATGCCATTTTTAATAACAAATTTCATATTCACCTCAAAATAAATTAAATTGTTTAAAGGTGTCTTTATCATTAAAAGTAACCAGGTGATGCGATTCAATTAACGATTTAAGGTCCTTAGCCTGAGCAACTGGCTGTATTTCAATGCTGGCGATTTGTGCAGCTTCATGAATTAACCCTATGATTTGAGCACGGCTTTCTAAATATGCAGATAGATCGCGAGTTTCTTTGAATGAAGAAATGACAAAGTTAATATTCTTTTCTAAATTCTCACTCAAACTGCTTAGTGTTTGGTTAATTGGTGCATACTTTTCTATATGCTCTAAGACTGTTGCATGATCTAGAAAAAAACTAACTTCCAGCAATAATGAATTGTAAAAATCAATAAAGTTCGTTTCTTTTTCAAAGATGAAAATTTCTTGGCCATCTTCGTCATTAGGTATCTCAATTGAACCTTTTGAGATCTCAAAACTTTCATCCCCCAACAATGTATGCAGAATTCGGCCTAAGTGTTCTGCATGTGGTTTGCTGTTAGTAAAGTTGATTTTCAAGTTTTCATTTGAATCAGCAATACGGACTAAAATATAGTTTGTTGTGTGAAATAATTCATCTGCATTGTCAGTAAAATTTAACATTGAAATCTGATTATCTGTTCCAGCATCAGAATCAAGTTGCTTATCCAAAAATTCATGGTTATCAATAAAAAGCTTAGCTACACCGTTTGTAATAATGCTTTCGTATTCACCAAAGTTTTGTGCAAGGTATTCGCTCATTAAATTTGGCAGAACTTCTAATAAACTTTTTTTAAGATCCGATAATTCAATAGCAGAATTGAATAACGAATCTGGCACAAGGTTCTCTACCTCTTCATCAAGTGCTTCATCGTTTGGTGACAACCCTTTTTGCTGTGCAATTGCATTACGGAAGGAAGCCATAATTGAGATTGTCAAAATTGAAAGTGTTACCGTTTTAACCCATTCACTTTTCACATCGTTAGGCACGTAAAAAGCGCAATTACTAACCCACTGGTGGTTATGATTAAGAATCCGCTTTAAAGGGGTTTTAGTGGCTGGAAAAATTTCAAAGACAGTATTTAAGATTGGGTTTTTACCCAATTTGATGCTTTTATTATTACCGTAAAAATAGATGCTGCGAATATCAGACATAATATACTTTCTTAAACTTAACGTTGGTTACATATTATCACTGATTTAGTTTTAAAAAATATTTTTTAAAACTATTAATTTTATTTTTTTGTGTTTTAATTCTGCCCTTGTTCACTGCTTTTAAAACCCAAAAAAACAGGTAACTTTTGCTTAGGCTACGGTGGGAACTTGGTATTACAGTGTTATTTGGTAGCTAAAAAATTAAACATTGATAAACTATTGATAGTAAAAGAGATAAGGAATAGATAGATTTCTTTGCGTGTAGGGATATACTTTTCATCAAACATTTTGTTTATCGCATACAGAAGTGAAGAAAAACATAAAATGAATATGATGATTTGCAATATATATGATGGAGTATTGAGGGTTTCTGGTAGATATTTAATCTTGTATATCGTTGTATTTAAAAACATTTCAAACACAAAGAATACAACTACAAAGATGTAGCAAATATTGAAAATGGCAACTAAGTTGTATGCCGATTTGAGTACCAGGCCTGTCATCGATTGTTCACTTGAATCAATCTCACCCGTTTTTGGAATTTTAAAAAGCACAACGCATTCCAGTTTTAAGAGTGTATCTATTATACTTTTAGAATACCTTTTATCAACTATAAAACTTTGTTATTAAAATAAAAAAATGGCCTTTTAAGACCATTTTAAAACACCCTACCCTCCTTTTAAGACTAGCCGTTGTGCTTATCTTTAGAATCACGGTAAGTAGAGATATGGTAGAAGAAAAAGCACGATAAAAGTGAGAAAAGCACCACCCCGAACGTGTTCCAAAATCTGCTATTTGATAGTTCAGAAATACGTTTATTGATTTCTGAGATAACACATGGATTCGCTTTTGCAACTTCAACATTTACATTGCAGACTTCAGCATATTGGAATAGGAATGTTTTATGGCCAATATCATACATTTCTTGGATCTGGTTAATATTGGTCGTATTCAGAAGAACCATAACAAGAGAGATCAGTGCTACAAATATAGAGATAACAAGAAAGCACTTCACAATGATTTCACGAGCCACATCATCAACACCACTTAAATATCTTTCGAGCAATATATTTAGCTTAGTTCGACCATCAAGGATAATGTTATAGTCATGTTTTACTTCATTATTTCCTGTATGGTTTTGATTTGTTGGTTCAACAGGAATGTCAGATAATTCGGCTGGTAAAGTGACTGCAATTACATCTTTTTGTTCTTCAGGTGCTAAACTTTTATTGCTGCTGTTTGATACAAAATCTTTTAATAAGGGTACTGGCTCACTTTTAAGGTGTTCTGTTTTTACAACCTCGTGAGCCGACTCATTTGCATCGAATAAGATCTTGTCTGTTCTTTCTGGATGCTTGAGATGTATATATTGATAAATAAAATAATTGATCTTTTGCTGTAAGACCGGGCTTTTATCAACTTCACTTTCCACATCTGCACCAAAAGTCTCAGTTATAGATGATTTTAATTCTTGTACTTCGGATTGATTCAGCAATTGATATAGTTCATATATTGTTTTAGAACTGATCATGATAAAACCCACATTAATATTCATTAAACTGTTAGTAGTATATAGAATGTGGTTTTAAAATAAATAGGTATGTTTTAAGAATAAAAAAAACCGCCTTTTAAGGACGGTTTTAAAAGGGGGTTTAATTAGTATAAACAGTTGCCGTTTGCACCAATAGAGCGTCCATTCTGGCTTAAATACCGTTGTACGGTGTTAGCAACATCTCTTGGGAGTTGATTATTCACTTTTTGTATAACATCGACTTTGTATTTATTCTGACAACTCACAATACCAGCCAACATGTTATTGATCAGTGATGTATTGTCTTTACCATCCAATTTACGTGTTTCTTCGTTTATCACTATGAATTGAACAATATTTAGATAGTTATTCGTGAGGTTGTCACCACTTTTTGATGACTTGTTTAGATTCTCAATGGTCGAATTCAAGTTATTCATTCGTGCTTCAAGGCCAGAATCACCAGTGACATTTGCATTATTGTTTTGGTAACGCGTAGCTGTGGTGTTCCGATTAGAATTATATTGTCTTTGCTGTATCGGCTGTTGCTGAACCTGAACTGGTGCTTGCTGTTGAATTTGACCAGGTGCTTGCTGTTGTTGAGCTGGCACTTGCTGAGTTGAATCTTCATTTGAAGTTGCTTTTTTATACCAATCACTAAAATCGGCATTTGCACTACTACTCAATATAGTAGCCGTAAAAATTGCACATAAATAAAGTTTATTATTCATTGTCTGAACTCTCTTTACCGTTGTAGTTCGCTGGACTAATAGCTTTTAAACTGAACTCATTTGCAAGTTTCCACAACCGCATAAATGTCTTTTGCTTTTCTTGTACCCAATAGTCCTTATCTTTTTTTAGAAGATTCTTTAATACATCTGAGTTCAAGTGGAAATTATCATCAAAAAAATGTTCAAACAGGAGTTCTGTTAAATAGTTTTGAGTTAACGTTTTTTTATTTTCATTACCCGTACCAAAGAATATTTGGCAAAGCTTTGTGCTTTCACACACGAGATCTATGTATTTTTTCTCGTCTGCATTTCGCTGGTGGCGCAAATGAGGATGTGTAATAAAAATAGAATTACGTATGAAAGCATAATCAATAATTACAGTAGCTTCCGTTTTCTTTGAAATGTACTCAGCGTTTGTAAGAATTTCACAAGTGGTAACATCAACTTTGTCGCGAATATTAATGAATTCGCTTGAGAAAGTAGATGCACTTTTGTTTTCGATCTCAACTTTCTTATCACGATTTCTCAGATAAAGTAAATTATCTGCTTGCTTCATATCGTTTAGGAATCTTTCAAAGAAGTGATTACTTTTATATAGATCTTCTAGAGCTCGCGTAACATAAGACGCAACCAAATTAAGATTTTTAGCTAAATATGATGGTCCATTCTTAGTTGTATAAGCAGCTAAACGATCCTTAACAAGTTCTATTACTTTTTCAGGTTCACCATTATTCAATCGAATTGCTGAAGTGAAGAGCGCATTACTGATTTTAAGCTCATTGCCCTGTTCATCCTGAACCTTTGCACACATTTCATTTAATGTATTAAGCGCTTTACGATAGTTGGACTTCAACTGAATCTGAAAACGATAATTGCAAAAATTGTCACGATCTGGTGTACGCTTATTGCATGGTTCATACTTAACAGAAATAAATAATTCAATAGATGGATTGTTATTCAGTCTTTCTAATGAAACAAGAAGTCGTTTACGGTAAAAATCACTTGCTTTGTATTTAAATTCTACTGAAAACTCGGTTAATGCTTTGAAGTCAATGTAAGGAATAACCACTTCGCCACGAAACTCATTGATCTTCATCAAGTTATACATATAAAGATCAAAACGGTCCTTAAATCCAAGAACCGTTAAAGTGTCGAGAACTGTGTAGCGCCCCTTTTTATCAAAATCTAATTCAGATAGATTGGCAATCAACGTTTCTTCAAGCTGATAGCAAATAAACGCATTGTTATCTAATTCAAAATAGCCCGTACTGGCAAACATTCTTTTATGAGTTACGCTGTCTACGTCATTTCTTGAAAATGGTTCGCTGTCCATTTGGCGTAAAGAGCTCATTGGTAGCATCACTTTACCAACACTATTTAGCGTATTCCATGCCAAAGATTTGATACGGCCATTGCTAAGGTAATTAGCTTTATTTTTGAATAAAAGAATTTGACGGATGTATTCAAAATTCAGAACAAAGTTGTTCGCTAGTTGTAATGCTTCAATTTGGGATAATTCAGGTTTTTCAGCGATAACGCGCTGCAGCTGATGTGCATACTTATTTTTGGCATTCACCAACATTAAGTAAAAAATGAATTGATCAACAACTGGAATATCTAGATAACATTCGACTATGAAATTACTGATTTTGTTGCCGTAACCCAAGAGATCCATGGTTTTTGTTTCGGCATTAATAATTGAGTCTTTGATTGACTGCGATAGTCCAAAAATTTCATCTTCTGAAATTCCTTTACTTATGCAGACTTGTGAAGAATCTTGCATAACTGCTCCACTTTAGACAACGTACAACGTACATTGCCTGAGATTGAATTAAAAAATAAAAATAAAAATATATTTGCAACCCAACTAACGTTGTAGTCTTTTCGCTTTAAAGCTGTGTATATACTAACTAAATTTTAGACAATAAAAAAGCCTCGTCAGAGGCTTAATTACGCAATTAACATTATTTGTTGACCGATCTGCGGTAACTCTAGTTTAGAAGTAGTGAACCTGTATGGTAGCTTCTCATATATGCTTTTAAAACTAAGAGAATTTCTAAAAAAATCAAAGCTTTTAGTGAGTTTAAAAGTAATATCGCCACTTGATAAGATTTGAATTTCGTCAATCATAGGTGCTGCAGCTTGCTTCGCATCTGTATCAATCATAAATGATAAATCACAAGCTTCACGCATGATCTGGTTGATAGTTTTCTTATTAAAATCTAGACCTGTAACGTGGTTAACTTTTTCAGCTGATACAACGTATCTACCGTCTTCTGCAGAATAAAATGCATTTAAATTATCAACTAGAATAAGCAATTCGGCAGATAAAACACCTTTTAGCAAAATATCAGACGAGCCAGAGCTAAACACATTGAAGTCAATGAGTATTTTTTGATGTCTAAGACTAAATGATTGATATTGCATATCTCGAATTCCCATAGGCATTCTGAGTAGACATTATAGCATCAATTCGTTAATTAGACTACGATTAAAAGCATTTTTAACAGTAATTTCTTAATAAATAAGACTATGAAAAACAGTGCCTTATATGAGTAATATTCACAATTACAATGTAAGTTAACCAATGTAATACTTGATCAAATAAATATGTGCTCAAGATAGGCACCCAGCGAAACTTTTTTATAAATGGTTTGTAAACTTTCTTCCGTCCTAATGACGTAAGTTATTGTTTTATAGTGGTGCCAAGATACGAGCGAAACTTTTTTATAAATGGGTTGTAAACTTTCTTCCGTCCTAATGATGTAAGTTGTTGATTTATAGTGCTGGCAAATTTCGAGCGAAACTTTTTTATAAATGGGTTGTAAACTTTCTTCCGTCCTAATGATGTAAGTTGTTGATTTATAGTGCTGGCAAATTTCGAGCGAAAGTTTTTTATAAATGGGTTGTAAACTTTCTTCCGTCCTAATGATGTAAGTTGTTGATTTATATTGCTGGCAAATTTCGAGCGAAAGTTTTTTATAAGTGGGTGTAAACTTTCTTCCGTCCTAATGATGTAAGTTGTTGATTTATAGTGGTGCCAAAATACGAGCGAAAGTTTTTTATAAATGGGTTGTAAACTTTCTTCCGTCCTAATAGCGTAAGTTATTGATTTTACTTTTTTGTCCAGATCCAATAGCTCAACTATCATAGATAGTATGTTTAGTATGTTTTAAGGTTAGGTTATAACTTTTTGGCTGTACCTAACTTCCAGCGAAAGTTTTTTATAAATGGGTTGTAAACTTTCTTCCGTCCTAATGACGTAAGTTATTGATTTATAGTTGTGTCAAAATACGAGCGAAAGTTTTTTATAAGTGGATGTAAACTTTCTTCCGTCCTAATGGCGTAACTCATTGATTTTCTGTTATAGTCTGAACTCAGCGAAAGTTTTTTATAAATGGGTTGTAAACTTTCTTCCGTCCTAATGGCGTAAGTTATTGATTTGTCGTAAAACAAGCTAAATAGCGATCGTTGGGTCATATATAAGGGCTATTCCTCATAAAATCTGAAAGTCTTTATTATCAAGGCTCTCAGGAAATTGGAGAAGTTATCCGCAACGTTTTGAATTTAATTTGCGCTCAAATGAATTTAATTTGCGCTGGAAGTATTTTTTATTCTATTTAATTTTATTATAAACAGCGACTTACAACACTTGCTAGTTTGCAAATTTCCAATATTGCAAAAAGCTAAAAAATGAACAATATTTTACTCATATTTTTAAATTCATTCTAATATACAAGAACTTAATTTGTGGATAGAATTTAATAGGAAAGTGGATAAAAACATCAAAAACCAGCTAAAAACGCCTTATTTTCTAAAAATTCAAATTCAATTTGCGCTCAAATGAATTTGATTTTCGCTCGTACCATTTGTGTTTTTCCGTACTAATCCTGTAATATCATGAAAAATAAGCATAAAAAATGTCCCTAATTAACTTCCCTTAATTAGAAAGATAATAAACAAAAAATTTCTTTTTAAAAATTTACTCTTAAACTTTTTAATATATTTTTTAATTTTTTATTTGCCTCCTTAGTATATACCAATGAGGTTTTGTAGTATTTTATAAATAGCTTGAGTCAATGACCAGCAATCAAAAATATAAAGCGTGGAATTTAAGAAATGAGTAAAAGTGATAATACGATTAAACGTATCGTCATGACTGTAGATCAATTTTACAAACATGATGAACAAGACGAGCTGTATGCATACGGCTTTGATATGTCTACCAATGAACCAGTTCGCATACGAATGAGTTCATCTGAAGAATTCACGAAGATCATTAATAAACTCAACAAGCATCATACTAAGAATGTTTCAGTAGATGAAGTCCACGCAAAATTTGATTCTGGACGTAACCAACGTACTTCATTAGACACACATAATCGCGGTGCTAACCGTGGTCGAATTATCTGTTTTGACAAATGTGTTGACTCACCCTACGAATCTCTTGACGGTTATAAAACTTATGTTGCTCAGTGGTGCAACGTAATGAGTAACAACCCGAATTCACAATTAATCAAAGCAGTCACTTCTATCAATGTGCATCAACAAAAAAACGGCGATTTCTTTGTTAAAGCTCAAATCATTGAAGATGCAGCACATATGCAAGTGCCCAATGTAAAAATTAATTCTCCAGCACTTCATAACGCTATTATTAAAAATAATTTACAGCTTCTTGTTAAATCTTTATCGAATAGTACTGACAACCAACCTGAGCGCATTCCATTTTCAAAAATTGTTGTGCGCTATGAGTCTGGTTCTGTATTAACTACAATCCCATTGATTCCAACCTATGACAGTGCTGATCGTGAAAGTGTTAAGCAATTCGCTAAGCCAGATCCGTTGATGCAACGTGGCGGTATTGATAAAACTAAAAAGTCTTATCGGGTTGCTAAAGATCCGATTGAAAGTATCAAAGATATTTTGAACGGCAATGACTTTCACACCGCAACTTTTGATCCAAATTTTGTACCATCCAACCAGCATGAAAAAGACCAGTTCGATAAACAGGCTCAGAACGTTTATGTTATGGACCAGGCCCGTATTGCCCTGTTTGCATTACTTGGCGATCGACAAATTAAAGTGTTCTACAATGAAGATGTAGACAAAGAAAAAAATCAAAATTTAAAACGTCTTTACGCTGGCTTGGTGAGTCAAAAATTACTGCCTGAGGTTTATCATGGCCAACAACTACAACTAGGTGCGCTTTACAAAGACACGTTCTTAAAGAAATTTTTCAACAATAAAACGCCTCACGCTGGTTTTCGCAAGGTAGATCCAGAAATAGATTTACGTACTGGTGAGGGTGTTCGTGGTGTTGGTGCACCTCCCCTAGTGAATCAATTTACCGATGACTACGGCAATCCAAAACCGCACGACTTAAATCCTCAATTTTTAAGTCAAGTTGATCGTCAGACCATGAATAAATTGACGCATGCAAAACAGCAATTTGCTGAAGCGTTTATTGTTATTCAACCACACCAACGGAACTCGAATAATTGTTTTGTCTCGTTTATCGAGCCTGTTGAACTTACTCAAACCCGTATGAATGCGTTGAACTTTTCAGAAATTACGGTAGAGCATGTACAGCAACATAAAGCTTCAATCGATAGTCCGTTATCTAAGAACTTCAACCACGATCTTTTACCTGATCCACAAGAGTTAATGATGAAAGTCAGACAGCCAGAAATGGATGTTAAGAAAAGCCAAGAAAAGGCTGCGACTTCTGATGTCTATAACGACATGACTTTTTAATCAAATTTAATAATTCTTCTTCAGGTTCGCTATGACTACTCATGATTTAAACGAAAAAATTAAATGGATCGACTTATCACAAGCTGGTGTATATCTCGATGTACGGCGTGTTGGCCAGACGGATAGCCAATTACTCTTATTGGACGTTCAAAAAAAACTATCTAAAGAAAATTTGAATAACATTGGTTTTACACCGATGAAGTTTGAGGCTTATCCTCACTTTGACGGTCACTTGTATCAATACAATTTGAATGAAACGATCAAACCAAGACTGTTTCATGAAGTTTTGGGTATTCCAAAAGAATTTATCCGTAGTGTGCTTGCGACTCGCCAAGAATTGCATGATTTGTTCAATGCCCAAGCAAAAACATTGGTGCCACAACGATTGAACGTTGCGTTGAATAGTGCAACTCCACTCGGTTATAACTCTGATGGCAACAAAATCTATGCTTCAGCTCATAACCGTTTTTACGTGAATGCCCAAGGTACGCAAATACCTGAAGGTCCTAATGATCAGCCGTCTAGTCTGTACTTACGTGCGACCAAGCAAAAAGATTTAAAAGAATGCTTAAGAGGCTATATCTATCAATTAGAACATGAAACAAAGAGCCATAATCACCAGGACTTTTTAAAGTTTTTAGCTCTAATCACGCAAGCCAAAAATGCTGACGTTGATGTATCCAAGGTAACAGATAAACAGATCCATACTGCAGAAGAAGCGCTTGAAACAGTGATGGTCGAAAAGTTAGGTGAGCTTGATTTTACTGAGAGCTCATTTAAAACGAGTTTAGCGTTATACAATCGCATGCCGACTAAGACCATGCGAAACAATACGATTCGTATGTTACAGCAATATTCGACTCCAATCCCGATGTCACTTGTGGCTCAGCGCTTATTGATTGAGGGTGATAACCGAACAAAACAAAACTTTTCCGTGCTCGAGCCAACTGTGGGTAATGGATCTTTAATCGGTTTATTAACCCAAGAGCGTAATGCTTCTGTCTATGCGGTTGAGTTAGATCCCAAACGTGCTGAACGTACAAAAGCACTGACTCAAAATTATGAATGCACGGTTGTTACTGCAGATGCTACACAAATTGATTTTGAGCAAACGTTTAAGCAAAAAGTTGACTATGTGATTGCCAACCCTCCTTTTGGTGCTATGGATAAACTAGAACGTGTTGCACCAATTTTGGTTCAACAGCGTAACGGCGTAGATCCAAACCCATTATTGGTAGATCCATCAGAAAACGTCTGGTTCAGTACGGATAAATTGGACCATGCCATTCTGGTTAAATCACTAAACGCACGAAACGATCAAGGGCGTTCAGTTTTCATTATTGGCTCAGATAAACAGATTTCAGATGGTACGGTTGAGCGTAAATCAAAGAATTTACTTAATTATCTCTATAAGCATTATGAAGTTGAGGCGGTTGTAGAAATCCACGGCAATGCATATGCACGAAACGGCGCTAATCAAAATGTTCGTATGTTAGTGGTAGGCAATCGTAAAAACGAACAAGCGTTACTACAAACTTACCAATCTTCTGTGGTACCAGATAAGTTGAAAGTCATTACGGACTATGACGAACTTTGGGGATGGGCTAATAACGTAATCTATAATCGTTTGAATCCGAATAAGGATCTATACTTCAAGCCAACTACTCCGACTCCAGTTGAGCAACAAGCACAACAAGCACCAGTGGTTGAACCTGTTGTTGAGGTTAAGCCTGTTGAAAAAGAAAATGACGATTTGTTTGCCAGTCTAGGTGATGAACAGCCTGTTTCGCCACTTGAAGATATTGCATCAAGTGTAACGCCTACGTCTGCAGTCACTATGTTTGATGAAGTCGTGGTCGCTAAAGAAGAAGAGATTAAGCAAGAGGAAGCTGTCAAACCAAAACCGATGTTTGGTCGTAAACCTAAATCAAAACCGAATAAAGTTTCTTTTGACTTCGGAACCGTTGAAGTTAGTACGCAAACAACCAGTTCAGATGATGATGTACCTACACCAACTGAAGCTACACCAACGTTTGAAAATGAAAATGACAATGATTTCGTGCCTGAGGTAAAGAATCCGCACGAGAACCAAAATCTGGATGAAGACCTTGACGATGACGTTAATCTTCAAGTAGGTGATACCACGGCGACCAATGAGGGTGAAACACCTGAACAAACACCAGCTGAAGAACCAGCGGTAGAGCAAGTAAAACAGGAACCGGGTTTAACTGCTGAAGAGATTGCTAAGTTAAATTCTGAATTAGCGATCGGTACTGAGCAAAAAGAAGAACCGACTGTTGAATCTGACCAATCAAATTTACAGCCGATTGTTCCTGTTCCTAATGCTGAAAACACAACAGAACCAACTCCGGAAAATATATACCAAGTTAAGTATATACCGATGTCTATGGCATCTGAGCCAATTGCTTTAGTGGCTAAAAACCAGATTAAAGCGATTAATCAGGCAAATGCTCAATTGACTACACACATCCAAAATGTATTAGGTTTTGGGGGTATCAATTTCCAAGCTGAAGTCGATAATGGTAACTACCCTACTCTTGTTGATGCCTATGTCGCTAAGAAATTGCAATATGACAATTTTGATGCACTAAAGTCCGCTTTTGCATGTGAACAGGTCGATGCGGTTGCCCATATCATTTTACGTTTTGACCAAAACTTACCTGTGCTTATTGGCGACCAGACGGGTTTAGGTAAAGGTCGTATTGCAGCTGCGTGTTTACGATATAGTGCGTTAAGAGGAAAGCCCCCTGTTTTCCTTACAGATACAACGCAACTCTTGAACGACATTTGGCGTGATATTGTTGCTACAGACAGTGACAAGTTCTTTAAAGATCCGTTTATCTTTAACTCGGATGCTGTGATTAACCGCTTTGGTACTGAAGAGGTTTTATTCACTGGCCAAGATCTACCTAAGGAAATTGAAGATATTCCAGCGCAACATGACTTGGTATTGGCAACGTATAGCCAATTTAACCGACCAAACCGGAAACGTGCGTTATTGACTCGTTTTATTAATCAAGACACTGTTTTGGTGATGGATGAAACGCACCGTGCAGCATCCTTGAAATCAGCTACAAGTCAATTTTTCTTAGATGTTATTGATCAGACCAATCTAATTAATTTCCAGTCTGCATCGGCAATTAAGAAACCTGAAAATCTTGAATTCTTCCATAAATTGTTCCCTCGATCCGTATCTCGTAATGACTTACAAAAGGTTATCGATAATGCAGATGGTCCAATTTTGGAGTTTATTTCTGAAGGTTTGGTAGACAGCTCTGCCATGATTCGTAGAGAGCAAGATCTCTCGCACATTACCATTCAAACCTTTGTGCCAACTGAAGAGGAAATTAAGAAATTTCACAATTACTCAGATGTTCTTTCTGACATCTTGACGGACATGGTGAAATTTTCTAAAGATATTCGCCTCGATGCGCTAGAAAACATTGCCAATGATGATGATGCTGTTGCCAATTTAGACTTTCATCAGGATTCAGACGATCCGAAAAACCGTTTAAGTTTGAGTGTGATGAACTTTGGATCTCGAATGTACCAGATCCAAAAGCAATTCCTATTGGCATTGAAAACTGACTCTACAAGTGATGCTGTGATTCAGGCATTACATGAGGGTAGAAAGCCCGTGATTGGTTTGGAAAATACGGGTGAGAGTCTATTCAACATTTTGATGCAAAGTCGCATGGAAGCGATTTTAAAAGCAGATACGGCGCAAGACGTTACCGCTGATTCGCCTGAAAAAGAAAAAGCGTTTAATAACTTCAAGTCGGTATCGTCAGAAATTGAATTTCTTGAAAATGAGCTTCAAAAACTCATGATCAAAGAAAACCGTGACGCTGGCGATGAAAAAGCAGCGAAAAATATTCAAAAGGAATTGACTAAGCTTGAATATAAGCGCGGTAGCTATCTGCAAAGTCAAATTTCTGTTTTAGATGAACTCCCACAATTCCGTGACTTGCTTGAAGTGATGTTAGATCGCATCGATGTGGTGAAAGCTGAAGATAACTACGGTAACTCGTTCGTTAAGAAGCTCAGTACGGAAGTGACATTTAATGAAAACGGCGATCCAGTGGTAAGTCCGTATAAAATCATTTTGGATCGTATCAAAGAAAAGATTCAAAAGTTCCCTGACCTACCTTTGATGCCTTTGGACGTACTACGTAACAAGGTGACAAAAGCTGGCTTCAAGATTGATGAAATCTCTGGCCGTCAGATCCACTTAACGGAAACAAGAGACGGCAAATGGAAGGTTAATAAACAAGAGAACAATACGACACAAGGTAAGATTTTGGTTCAATCAAAATTCCAATCTGGTGAAATCGATGTTGTTATTGTGACTCGCTCTGGTTGTACGGGTATTTCTCTACATGCAGCCAAAAACCCTGATCCTACAATTCCATCGGATCACTTGCGCCAACGTGAGTTGTTTTTCTTGCAAAAACCTGAGAACTCTACCGATACGATTCAGATGATCGGTCGTGTGGGTCGCCGTGGTGAAGAATCACATCCGATTATGACGACAGTAGATTCGGGTATTCCAGCAGAAACACGTATGCACTTAATGATGATGCGTAAACTGTCTACCCTATCAGCGAACGTCTCTGCCAACTCAGAAACCAAGTTTAACGAAAACGATTATCCTGACATGCTCAACTACATTGGCAACCGGGTAGCGTTGGACTATTTAAAAAATAACGTAAACTTGGCGAACACACTTGATATTGATATTTCGGATGATGAAAAAGGACCATCATATCGCACGGCGCAAAACTATCATGTGAACCAGTTGCTATCTAAACTGATTTTGATGCCGATTAGTCAGCAAGAACAGGTTTATCAAGACTTGGTTGTTGACTATAACGATAAGATCCGTGAATTAGACTTGTTGGGTCGTAACCCTCTCAAGACCAACTTTTTAGACTGGAAAGCTAAAAAAGTCCGTGAGTTTGAAGTGAAGGACAACTTCTTTACCGTGACTTCAGAAACAGAAGCAGCCAAGATCAATACCTTTGATCTACCTGTGCGTTTTGAAGGTCTGCAATACATTGAACATGTTGAGCCATTACGTGCTGACAATCTAAAACTCATGTTCAAAGAAAGTGATGATTATCTGGTGCGTCAATTTAAACGTATCAATGAAAACATCAATGAAACGGTACACGGACTACTACACTATGCCTATAACTTTGAGGCATTGATGTACCAAAAATATGAAGGCTTTGCTAAGCAAAAGTTATTTTTCAAAAATGGGCAAATGCGTGGTGAAGTGATTCGTGATTATCGACACGAAGTATTTGATCATTTCGGTGTTGTTGAAGCCAATGTAAAACACATTGATGATATTCAATTTCGTAAACCTGATGATCACTCTGCAGATGCTTTTGAAAAAGTAGCTGAAGCGGTTTATCTTGCCAATGATCCTATTTTGACCTCTAACTTTGATCGCATGTATCGAATTGTTCAGGATCTAAAATTCTTGGCTCGTTCTATGGAAAGGAACGAAAAAGAAGGTCATTCAGCGCATGGGTTATTGTTCCTTATCTCAAAACCTAGTCTTTTTGATGATGAAGTGACGCCAGATCACAAAACAGGTGCTTTGCTACGTCTAGACCTACCGCCGTTACGTGTAGGTGCAATCACACCGAATGCGGTTAAGCTTGATTTGGTTTACCCTGGTGATAAGAAGTCGTTTAAAGTTCCACTGATCAATTACACCATGCAAAATGCCAAGCAAGACTTGGATTGGGTAGCTCCAGTGAGTGAAAAAGGACGTATTATCCTAAAACGCTTCAATCCTGAATTTTATTCTTATGCTGATGTGAATAGACGTCATGTTGAGGATCGTCAACCCTTGGTGAACTTATTTACTGAACAAAACAATTATTCCCGTTATACGCGTACCTATTTTGAGAAAGCGCCGTCTGGTGATGTCACACGACAAGCGATTACCTTAACGGGCAATATGTTCAAGGCACATAAGATTGTCAGCTCACTAGATCTACGACATTCAACCGTTATATTTACCGATGCTGATGGTATGCGTAACCGTGCGTTATTATTGCCATCAAATACACCAACTGACTTGTTTGAAAGCTCTCTTGAAAACCAAGTGACGTTTAAGCAAGTTAAAGAGATTGCGAACTTCTTTAATCAATTGCCTGTAAACATTGATTTCAACCGCAATAACTATGTGGGTACTAAGGTTAATTTCCCGTACAAGAAAGCAAGTATTGAGTTCTACTACAACGGGTCAGACTGCTTTAATGTGACGGTGAAATCTGTTGCAAAACAGTTCAATCGCTTTATGTCGAATACCAACGTATTCCATGATCCTAAAGGCGGTAAAACAGATGAATCGTTGAACATCCACTTTACTGAGCCAGGCCGTAATGAGTTTAGATTTGCGCTTGATCTCAAGGATGTTGAACGCTTTGTTGACGAGCTGGACAGTACAACCAAAATTGAAGCTGCCTTTTTGGATTTAAAATCTAAGCTTCCTGATGGTAATGATTACTTTTTAAATGAAATTAACCGTATGCTTAATCCTCCAGAAGAGCCAGCTTATAAGGCTGAGTTACCTAAGGGTAAAACCTTAGATAACGATCAAGAAATCCAGCAATTATCTTTCTAAAACCCTCCCTTAAAAGGTATATACCAGACCATACGTGAATAACAATTACGTGTGGTCTAGTTCGTATATACCATGTATCATATCCGTGACGATCACATTGACGTTTTAAAAAACAAATACAGGTATTTTATGTGCAACTCTAATCCCTTAGAGGAATCTTCTAATAACTCAGATTTAGTGGATTTTGACAGTGAATTAGACATCACAACTGGTTTTAATTCTGACTTTAAAGAAGACTTTATTTGGAATGTTGATACAGATTCTAAAAAGGACTCTTAAAACCAGGAAGGCCACCTGTCATAAGGATCAAATATGGACCAAAGCCCTAAACAAGATAATTTTGACGAGCAAACACTTGATCAACTGCAAGACGGCCAATCATTAACTTTCAATGAGGGCCTGGAACAGTGGGATGATTTAAGTTTGGACGGCGTGGAATTTCAATCCATCCAGCCTACGCCACAACAAAACAATGTTGCACAAGATCAATCGCAACAATACCAGTCTGAACCATATCCCAATGATCCCCTATCTGAACCTCCATTAATGGAAGAACCGCCAGTCATGCAAGATGATGGGTATCAAAATAATCAGTATGATCAGTATGATCAGTATGAACAATATGATCAGCCTATGGGCGGTAACTCTGTACCTCCTGGGCACCCAGATTATGATTACGCTCCCCCTCTTGAAGATACTCGGTTGAACGATGATGAACCGATGTTTTTTGACGAAGGTGATTATGAGCGTAGTAGTTACCCGAATTACGAGAATGAACGGTCCATCATTCCTGAAAACACGTTTGATCTTTCCGCTGTCACTGTCAATGATTTAGCTGAACTTGATCCTGTTCTGATTGGTAAAGTATTTGATGCACTTGAGCAAAGAGAGCCAGCCAGTCAATTAGAATTCTTTGCAGACATCGGGCTTGATCTGCAGAATGATGATGATCTTAAGTTTATTGCGGCTCTGAATAAAATCCAGACTAAAAACGCACTGGACCAAGGATTAGGCAATATTGCTGAAAATAACAGTTCATTGCCAGTTGAAGACCGTGTTTATACAACTGCAGACTCTAAATTATACCTATCAGACAATGATCCTGATTTCCTCCTTTCCAAAGAAGAGAATCCATTTGAAGCCGTTCAAGTGGCTGAAAAAACCCTCTTTAACTTTGAGACAAAATCTTTTATCACTCAGCCCTACTATGGTTTAAGCCTGAAGGGTGCAACTAAAGAAAATGCCCTCAACTTCCTGAGTAATCGTCAATTCGCGATTGAAGGCCTGATTAACCAAAACCAAGTCGTGCGTGAAGCAAAACAGCAGATCTACAACGAAGTTACGGGTGCACCGAATACCTATTTTTCAGGTGAATTAACCGATAAAAACCAAATTAACGCATTGATGCGCCAAGTGCGTGACTTTTGCTTAATTCGTGGGATTGAAGCTGAAGAACTTGGCTTAGTGCCAAAATCTATCGTCATGGATCAATGGCGTGTGAATAGCGACCATACAGCTGCTCGACTTGAACAACTTGAGATTCACTATCTTGAATTCAATACGGACACGTTAACCAAGGAAGTAATTCAGTTATTAGAAACCCGTGAACATAGCGACCAGTTACAAGCTGCTCTACTTTTGAAAGAACATAAAGAAAATCAGAAGACTAAAGAGACAGTAAAGGAAGATGTTGAATCAGCTGATCCGAATGCACCAAAAGGTACACCAAAGAGCACATTAAACATTGCTGGTGGTCCACAAGACAAAGCAAGTTTGGCTGCAAGTAGCGTTGCCTCTAAAAGCTTTAAGGATATGCGAAATGAGGAAGGTAACGAACGTCCTCCTTTAGCGCGTGAAAATAGCCACGGCCATCCACGAACGGTCGCTGATGAACTCGCTGCGCTCAGTGCAAAAATGATTGCAGTCATGATTGAACTGGTTAAGAAAACAATCAAGTTGATCATTGCAGCGATTATGGCCATGTTCAACAAGAACAAAAGCCTTGATAACCTGAAAAACATTTGGGATAAACCAATCAATCCTGATGTTACCGTTAAAAGTAACCATCCAGACGCACAACAACCCGAACAGCTTGCCAATACAGCCGATAAATCAAAATTGACTGAACTTGGTAAGAATGCCGATATTTTAAAACCGATCTCTAAAGAGCAAATGTTGCCTCTTTTAAACGATCCATATACCACTCAACTGAATAAAGACCGTGACGGCGTTACCTTAGAAGAATTCGATCTAAATGTCGGTAAAGTCTATGCCATTGACGGTGAACAATACATCGTGATTGATGTAGTCGGTAAGGATTCTGTCGAAGGTGTTGAATCCTCTACCCCATTTATCAAACTAGTTAAAGAAGCAGATTTACCGCCTCAAGTGGAAGGTAGCGATGCACCTACCCCGATTACGCCGTTCTATTTAGAAGCGATTGAAGACAAAGTAACGTTTCTCTCAATTGAAGAACTGCATGAAGGCATTAAGTCTGAAAAGATCCATGAGTTTGAAGGTCGCTTTTTTGAACCCATTTGTTCTCAGTACTTAGAACAAGCACGTATGTTCCTTGGTGCCGAATATCCATTAGGGCAAGATCCAGAACAAATGACTGAAGAAGCCAAAGCTTCATACAAAGATCAGTTTATTCAACGTGCCTATCAATCAGGTCAAATAATTTCGGATCAAGTAAAGAAAGTCAAATCTAAACTTTCAAACCTTTTGGGTAAGTTTAAAGGCAATACTGCAGAACAGTCGGCAACTCAATCAGCACCGCAAAGCCAAGACCAAAACAATGACGGTAAACCAATGAACCCTTATGACAGTATTTATGTTGATCATGATTCTGACTTAGAAGCATTCTTTAAAGACCGTCACAACAATGTTTCTTATGCTGAAATTGAACAGTTTGTCGGTATGGTTTATGAAGATGAAACAACCCAAACCAATATGGTTGTTTTGGATATAGCTTCCGATAATCTGGATAAACGTGCGATCGTTGTGCCTCTTTCGGTGATTGAAGATCTCGAAAATATCACTGAACAAGATGTGCTTTATCTTAAAGACATCGTGAATGAATCCTCTACCGTTCCACTGTATGAGCTGGAGTCTGTCGAGCCGATAGACGAGTTAAATGCGCTTGGTAAATTTTCAAGTGAATATTTAGACAAGCTCAAAGCCGATACCATCAACAATACTGCAGAACAGACTAATACTTATGCCAGATCTGCCGAACGTGAACTTGAACTTTCAAAAATGATTTTGGAAGGCAAGCTCAGTGTTGTAGGTGCCATGGTGAAAACGGATTACGGTCAATTCGTGGTACTGACTTCAGATTCGGAAGGTCATAAATCAATTGCACCCGAATACAACGCCGTGGCCATTACTAACCTTGATCGTCAAATTACCACGGAAGATATTATTAATGCCGGTATTACAACGATACCGCGTAAAGATATTTTAGAGTGGAATACTGTCACGGCGCTCAATGAAGAATCTGCCAATCAGGTGACTTATTTAGATCCTGAAGTTTACCAGGCAGTAAGTAATGCAATTCATCAAAATCGCGAAAAAGAATTGATTCAAACTTTGAGTACGTTACAACCCTCTGCAGCACTCAATAGCATCGGTTCAAAAATCATTACGCAAGATGGCAATACATATATTGGTCTATGCGCCAAAGATGATGGCAAATCAGGCGAGTACTACGCCGTAAAAGCTCCAGATAATCAACTCTCCCCGATTGGCGCAAGCTATATCAATGATGTTGGTGTTGAAGTCATTAGCCGTAGTCAAATTGCTGAATTTCAGAATGCGGAAAATAATCAGCAACAACTAATCAGCCATGATGTGTTTGTTACATTGCTAAATGCAGTCAATAACAGCAATGAACAAGAAGTACTTCACCTCTTCTCTAACTTGGACCAGGTGAAACAACAAATTAAAGATTCGTTATTCAGCGAAAAGGAAAGTGAAAAAGTGATTGAACAAAATCAATTTATTGAACAACTGAAAAACAATAACCTTGTGAAAGCCGATCACATTAACGCGCTTAATCAAATTGCTGATCAGATTCAAAATACGCAACTGAAAAATGTTGTTAAAGGTATGGCCTCAACCGTTGTTGCGCCTGAAAACTCTCAAAACGAGATGTATGTTCAAAGCTTTCTACATCTCAACCAACGCCTAGACACGTTACAACAAGATTTAAAGCTTCAAGCAGCATCAAATCTTATGAATGCTGAATATAAGCAACTTTTTGAATGTATGGATGATCATCTAGTACTACCTACTGCGTATGGTGATGCCAAGTTTGTAAACCTTAATAGTGTTGAGCCTCGTATTGTTGAATTTAGAAACTCGGCTGAAACAGGTCAAATCTTTGACAGCTTCAACGCCGTGATTGCCGAAACAGGAAACGTGGAAATTGCGCTTCAGCACTTAAAGCAAGAGATCTTAACCGATCACTATATCGCTGCGATTCATGAGGATGTGAAGTTACACCGTCTAGAACAGCAAGACATGGAAAAAATCAAAGAAGTGAATCAGATCCTTGAAGCTGATTTTGATAAAACTGGCCTACGCTTAGAAGCGCTCCAAGATGGTTTGAATCTCAATACTAAAAACTACTTAGACCAAGTAAAGCTTGAGAAAAATACGACATCTCAATTTTTGAGTGACCTTGATAAGCATATAGATTTAGAAGTCGCACGTAGAAACGATCATGACAATGATCAAACATTGGGGCGTTAATCATGGATCTCTATAAAAACGTAACTGGCGACATCGATGCGATGATTACTTTTGATAAAATCTTAGGTGGTTTTGGTCAAAATACAGTGAATACCACGCGTGAGCGTGTTCAAATCAACTCTAAGCATGAAAAGGTAGAGCGTGAGATTGAAGGTGCCAGTCCGTACCTTAAAAGCGATTATGAGCTATTTGTCGAGCATCACAATATGTTGATGCAAGAGTATCGGGCAACTCAGCTACATTTACGCAATATCTTAGAAAAGAAAAATGAGGTTAAAAGCATTCAAAAGCTTGCGGATCTCTGCGAACGGCACCAGTGCTCCAACATCGCTCAATTATTCGTTGAAAAAAATGAAGATGAATATGTATTGCAATGCTTTCAAGACTTTCAGCAAGACTTAGAAAACAATAATGCTCTCCGAAAAGACTTTAATCACTTTTCAGACTCGTTTGAAGCCTACCGATACAATATGGAGATCTGTAATAAGCTTTCTGGTATCGATCAGCCGTTTACCCTTGAACGTCCGAATGACAGACAGTTGAATTTCGTTATCCATAGTCATGAAAACATCAATAAAACATTGTTGGACTATCAGGCGAAGATCATTGAGCAACAAACAACTGTAGACCAGCTCAAGCAAGATGCTTCCTATACTGCCCTATTTCCGATCGCAACCAATGATAAGAACATGTTCTCAATTGCAGCGACCGAAGTTTATGTAGAACAGTCACCAAAATATCAAGACTATCTTAAGGTCATTAAAAATGAGCTTAAGAACATAAACGAAACGGGTAAAAATACGTTTAGTCAGCATTACAAAGATACTATTACGCAAAGCAATCTTGAAAACGTTAAAACTAAAGAAAGCGCTTCAACTTATAGCAATGGGTTTTAATTAATTTTAAATAAAAACATTTAGGGTGTTTTAAGATAGAATCTAAATACCCTTTAATGGAGTTAAACATGATTCAAACTAAAATCACTGAACCGACAAGAACGCCGTTTAATCCTCATGGTTTTGCAGATGCAACGCCTTTACATGCGTTTTACTTGGAATTATTAGAAAAGGGATTAATCCATAAAGCTCTTGAAGAAGGTAATTTGGAATTTGAAAACCAAAACTTGTTCATGACGATCGATTGGGAATCAATAGACGTTCAAATGGATGCTTATACGTTTGATGTGAAATTAGATATTGTATGTGGCGTCATACTTGATGAACAAAAAGTCACGAATAGCATTCAAGTGTTTATTAATGAGCAAACTTTGTTTATAGCTTCAGCTAAAACCTTTAACCCTAAATCTGGTCTAACGCAAAGTCTTAACTTTGATATTCCTTTACGTGTTTTAAGTCAAATGGGCTATTACGCCCTACCTCTCAAAGAGGACTAAATCGTGGGAATGAGCATAGAAAGCCAAAACATAGCATTGTCTCAAGAGCCTACAACCTTTGTACCAGAAGCTTTTGTACACTCAATTAACTACTTTTGTCAGACCTTAGAGAACACTTTTCATTTTGATAAGCGTTCACTCAATTTCTTTGAACCAGGTACACCAAAAGAATACGGCTTGTATCTTACTGAACAGCATTGCCTTGTTTTTTTGAATGCTTGCAGTAGTGGCTATCTTGGCGAAACACGCAAAGTTACCAGCTTCACCGCTTTTGTGCTTTTAAATCAAAAAAACAATGAATCTGAAATGCTCGACATCACGTTAAACGATCCAAAACGTGTAGAGGAACATTTCAAAACTGCGTCTAAAGATCAGATCAATATTTACTTAAAGAACGTGCATGAATTAAGTAATTTTCTGAAAAATAAGTACTCGGATTCAGGTTTTTTAAAAGATATTGTGACTGAGGAAGGTTTTTCTAAAACCCTAAAGCCATCGGTTTTACAGGAATGCTTAAAAGAGGAAGTAGAGCTAATTAATACTTTAATGTGTTTGGTTAGTACTCAGTTTATATATATTACGACAGCTATTATTTTTAAGCGTCCTATTTTAAAAGAATTCATAAAACTATGTTTAACCAATGAGAAGTATATACTACAATATGGTGAAGAATGGTATTATGATTCTATATATAAGTTCGCTAAAAGGATATATGAGTTAAAACACCTTATAGCTACCTTATATTTAAGTAGTGAAGCTGTAGTAAAAGATGTTGTAGTGCTTTGCGAACTTGCTTCTAAAAAACATTAATCATAACTCTTTTAAAGGGCTAGATATGCGTAACAATCACAAGAAAGCTAAAAGGCTACAACAAGTTCGGGGCAAGACTTTAAGGACTAACCCTAATCTACAAAATGTTAAGCCAGCTTTTAAAACTAAAAGTGCTTTAAGCATTTTTGTTGCTACCGTTATTGGGTGTTCAAGTGCTATTGCAGTTCAACAAAGTTCCGTTGCTTCTGTTACCAGTAATACTCAAAACATGGGTAACTTAAACATCGCAACATCATCGACCATTGCAAGTAGCTCTGGTGGTGATACGCCTTTGTCGAATTCAAATAGCGGATATTATTCGTCTACCAGTTCTAATTCGTCATTCAACTCTACTGCTGCTGAAAACAACTTCATGGCGGTTAAAAAAGGTGAACAAGCAGCTGCTCAAAACATTCAAACCAATATTGAATCATGTGCAACTGATGGGATCGGTAAAGTCGTTAAAGACAACTTAGATCTACAAATGACGGTTTGGGGTCGTCCAATCGATATTAACAAAATGTTCAGTCCAGCTAGTCAAGGTGGCTGTTTTGCTGACATCGGTAAAATCATTGACCTTTCTGTGACTATTCCATCACTTGATACAATCATCAATGCAGCGCAACAAATGGTTGTCGATTACGCGACTAAAAAAGCGTGTGACGCAATGAAAACTGCAAGTACTGAACTTGTTGGCCCATTGAATGATGTTATAGGTGAAATCAACAAAGCTGGTCAATATACTGATGTATCGGGTGCGCTTGGTACTGCTGTGAATGGTCAACTTGGTAAACTTGATCCTGGTCTAGTTATGCCTAGCGGTGCTTTTGAGGGTGGAGATACTTATACAATCAATGGTAGTAGCTCGACTAGTCCAGTTTCTTATTCAACTGATCAAAAAGCCAGTACTAGCACACCGTCTAACGCAAAAACTTCAAGTTCAGAATCTACTTCTGTCACCCAATCAATTAAAGACTTTTTCTCTTAAGTTGGGGGTGGTATGAAAAATAGAAATAATCTGCGTAAAAGAAGAATTACTGTTAATCAGTTTTCACCTGTTAAAGCAATTGCGGTGGGTACTTTAACGGTTGGTCTATTATCCGTACCACTTTTTACCAATGCTTTTAGTCTTGGCACTATCCTTTCTGAGCTTGCAATACAAGCTCAGCAATTGATGGTACGTTCTGCTGTGCGTGTATCTACTCAACAAACAGCGGTCAGTGCAAATCAAATTGTTGATAACCAAACGCGTGATTCAGAAATGATCGTTGCTGGTATTCAAAGTGTCGATAAAAATATTGAGATCAAAAAAGCGATTTTAAATTCTGGTACGAATGCTGCCCTCCCTGATTCAGCTTTTTGTACGGCTCTTGAAGAACGTGAACAAACCGATCTCAATAGAAACTTAAAAGACTTTAACGTTTCTAAATACATGCAAGATGTTTCAGGGAAACTTTTCTCAAATTCAACAGATGAAGCAACCTCACCATATGCGTTTCACTTGGCGACCTCGTGTGGCGTAGAAGAAGCAAAAATGGGTGTCTGTAATTTGATTCCAAATGGTCTGCAGTATGGCGACATTGATACTGCTTTTGTTTTTTCTCGTTCTCGACTTTCTGAACAGCAAGCGACTGTTGCATTGAACTACTCGTCAATTGCATCTAACAACGTTGTTCCAGTCGGATTGATGGAATGCTCTTCATCAACTTGCGTTGATTTTCAAAATAAATACATGGCTGGAAGTACTCTTTCATCACTGGCTAACTATTCGGTGGCTAATAATGTGATGCAACGCACTACACCAAACTCCAATGCTTCAGCCAAATTCTTTGAGTAATGACTATGAGAAAGCGTAAAAATACTTTAAGACAGCCTAAAGGAAAATCAAAGTTTGTACCTGTCATTTTAGGTGCAACTTTGGTGATTAGTAGTCCTGTTTTTGCTGAATGGGCTACGGTTGGTTTGGGTACGATTATGAGCGAGATGTCTTCTCAGATTCCTAAGCATGCAAGCAACCAAGCAAATGATATTCAACAAGTATCTCAAAGTACCCGTAGAAAGTTAGATGATTCGACTGAAAACATCGTTGCAGCGCTTAAAGTTGCGGTGAAGCAAAAGGCGCAAGCTGCTAACCAAATTACCGATGCGACAACTAAAAACACCCAAACTATTGCCTCTGGTATTCAAGCGCTTTTACAGTCAGATACCATGAAAAAAGCACAATTTGCTTATGGCGCCAATACTGGTCAAGGCTTTAAGTCTTGTGAGGTTTTGGCTGAAAATACAAATATGTCGAGTGCATCTGGTCAAGTGATTGATCAAGCAGCTGATATGGCGACTCAAACTTCTCAAGTCGGCGGTAAATTAGTTGGCTCTCAACAGGAAGTGATTAATCAACGCCTAAACGTGCATAAAGCTGAATTCTGTACGGTTGCTGAAGCACAAGCTGGTCAATGTACGTTGTCTAAATTACCGGGTGGCGATACCAATGCTTCCCTACTGTTTAAGTCTGTTGCACCTGGCTCAAAAGAAGCTCTTGCAAGACATTACGTGCGTGAAAACATTTTAGGTACACCAGATAAATCATTGTCTAATGCAACGGCACGTACTCCAGCTGGTCGAGATTATTTGCAAGCAACCAACCAAAAAACAGCTTTACTTGCTATGCCAGCGTATAGCTTGGCGGTTATTGACGCGCAAAATACAAAATCATTCAAAGATATTGACGGCAAAATGGTGTCTGCCAACGATTTGATCGACCAAACAATCGCACGTTACTACGGTGGTCCTGAAGCTAAAAAATGGCAAATGGCGATGGCGATGCAAGATCCACGCGGTCTACTTAAAGAAGCCAATATCATTAACGGCGTTTCTGTTTATTTAGATCTTCAAACTTACAAGCAAAGTTTGCGTGAAGAAGGTTTATTGTCTGCATTACTTTTAGCGAAATCTCAGCCGATAAAAGATGATGTGAAAACGAAATACGGCCAGTCAGTGAAAGTTAAGCTTTCACAAACTATGCCTCAATTTTAAGGAGACTAAATAATGCGTACTCCGAAAAGAACATCACGTAAAGTTATGAAAGCGCCACAAGCGCACGGCTCTCGTTCAAAAATTAGTGCACTCGGTTTAACCCTCGCCATTATTAGCGGTTCTGCATCTGCTTATTACTGTGCTTCCGTGGGCAACCCGATGGCAGTAAATACCTTGAATATGCTTATTCAACAGGCTGATGCGGTGGAAAGCGCTGCGTTACGTGCGTTGGACACAAACTTATCTTTGGGCATTAAAAAGCAACAAGATGATGTGACGGCAGCGATTAAGATCCTGACGAAACAAGAGGCTGTATCTGCTCAAGGTATTTCAGATAACGCACATAAAAACGCACAAAGTCTTGTAACGGCGTACCAAGCTGTTAAACAAAGTGAGCAAATGAAAAAAGCTCAATTTGAGTTTGGTGCACATGGCCAAGCATTTAAAGCGTGTGAAGTTTTAGGCGATCGTGAACAAGCTCAACAAGACAATAAATCTGCTGATAGTTCAATTTTAAATAAAGTTGGCTCTGAAGTGGTTGCTGCGCCTGGTGTCTACATGAACCCTCACAAAGCACAAGAAGCTATGTTACAAGCTCATAATGAGTTTTGTACCACTTCTCAGGCTGCGTCTGGACTATGTGGTGCTGCTGGTGAAAATGCTGGTCTAAGTTTACAAGCTTCAACTTTATTCACGACTGCAGCGCCAGACACGGCGATGGCTCGTGCTCAAAATGCATTGATCAACAACATGGTTGGTCTACCTGATGCTCCAATTGACGGTAGAATTGCGAAAACATCTGCTGGTCAAGATTATGTGATGGCTAAACTGGCGAAAGATGCTTTAACTTCTCCAGCAATTACCTCTTTGAAAGCAATTCAAGCGCAATACTCCCCTGTTGCTGGTGGTGGTACCAATAGTCATGATTCAAGTACCAAACTTGCACCGATGCAACACTTGGAAAAAAGTGTCTCTCGTTATTTAGGTTCAGGGCAAGATTACAAAGACTTTGCTAAATCACAAGCGATTAAAGATGAACGTGGTTTGATGGTCGATGGTTTAATTCAAAGTACTGAACGCTTGAACTTGCAATATCAACAATACAAGTCAAATGAACGTAAAGAAGCGGTATTGGCTGCGCTAGTTTCTGCTGAAAGCAAATTAACTGACGGCTCAATTGAAGTGACTGATCGTTCTAAGTCTACGGGTAACATTCGTAGGATTGCACTTTCACAAGCAATGGCAAGTAAATAGCCTGATTTTTTCATTATCAGGCTGATAATGAAAAAAACTTAAAAAAAAGGGATGGTTTTAAGCCATCCCTTTCTTTGTTTAAAACCCTTTTAGATAGTTTCTTTATATAAATTCTCTTATAATCTTTAGTATATACCGTTCAAAAGTAACCGATGGTGCTTTGATATTTTAATTAAAAGATGCTTATACATATTGCCATGGAGTTTATATGTCAACTAAAAAGAAATGGTTGGATCTGAGTAGCTTTGGCGCTCAACTTGTAGTAACCCCTAAAACTGATTTAAGAAACCAAGCAGCCATTATTAAGATTAAAGATGTTGAGCTTTTAGAGAAAAAGTTGAACACATCCTTAAACAGCTTCTTAACAGGTTTAAAAAAGACTGGAAAGTTTGTTTATATCACCAATGAGCAAAATAACGACCTTAGTTTTATGTATAAGAGTTCGCAAGATAGTCTCTCTCTTGCTGACATAAAATCTGTTTTTCCTTACGACTCTAAAAATGACCTCATTGAAATGGATATGTCAGATATATATCTGCAAAACCCAATGAGTAGTGCTGAAAAAAACCAGTGGCAATCCCTATTTGAACTCAATAATCAAAAGTCCGTTGTGCTTTACCAAGCAAAACAGCAAAAACCGTTTGCCCCAAATACAACCATTATGGGTGCGGTTAAACAATTCAATAAAGCAGATTTAGGCTGGAATAAGCTACCGACATTACTGCAGTCCGTAGATCCATTGCCGTTGGCTGATTTAGACAATTACGGGTACCAAGCAGATAAAACACTGACTCGTTATTATGTTGATAAAGAAGCAGCGCTAAATGCTGGACTCATAGAAGATACGATAGAGCCTATTGAACTAAGCAAACAGCTAGTGATTTCGGTTAATTCAGGCGGTGAAGTACTTGCCCTAAAAGATATTACGCAAATTCCTGAGCTGACCAATTATAAAATATCTTCACATCCAGCATGGCCAGCGTATAACAGCTTACCGAAGCAATTTATTGATATTCGAGAGCTGAATAAGGGGCTGAATACGAGCATTGATCCAATTGTGAATGCGCTTAGATCGGATGATCATGCCGTTAATCACCAAGGATTGATCAAGCTTCAAACCTTAGTCACGAAAATCAATGACTGTTTGTATTCATACGAAGAAAACAGCATCCCGTCAGCATTGGCACCATTTGGTATAGAAACAACTGCGTTACAGCTGGTGGACAATGATTGGAAAGTTTGGGAATACAACAACCAAACTTTAGATGTAGAAGAATTCGACCTTGCCGATAAGATTAAGGACCTGATCCAAAGCGTTCAAAATAATATTAATAATTTAAGAACATTTGATCCCTACTCAATTGGTGATAGCAGTTTTGATCGTGAATTAATTTATGAAAGTTTGGATGACATCGGTACAAGTTTAGAAAGCTTGGATCTCAATCAAATTAAGCAAACCATACCGCCTGAACCTAAGGTTCCAGTAAAACGTTTGTTCAATCGAATTGATCACTTTTTTAGACACACCAAGTTTAAGCCGAACATTCCAGAACCAGTCATTAAGGACTCTTTGACTAAACTCGCTTTAATGCGAAAAATTAAGCAAGAATACCTACAAAAAATTGCAAAGCTCAAAGAAGAACGTCAAGCGATTGTTGAAGCGAAAGCAACACATACCATCAGTGAGCGTATTGAAAAAGCGGTTGCGATTCAAGTCGCTGTTGCTACTGAAAATGCGTATGTTTTGGATCAGCAAGCCTATGACGATCAAGCTTATGAAATGGAATTGGCATTAAGTCAGTTAAACATTGCTTCTACGCGTCTGAACAATCTTTATGATAGTTTTTTTGATTCAGTGATAGACCGTGAAGAATACGGCACGGATCTGGATAACTTCCTACAAAGCGTTGTCACCGATGATGAATTGCAAGATGAAATGCAACGTCTATTGGATGAGGCGAACGAGTTTGAAGCTACTCACACCTCAAATGACATTGACATTTATCATTTCAACGTTGATCTAGGTGAAGAACCTAACGGGCTTTGGAATGAAGCTGTTAACCAGTTTGATGTGGTTCATTATTATGATGAACAAGATCAAGAGTTATCTGCAGTCGAAAAGTTTGAATATTCTATTTTGGGATATTCACCATCTCAAGAATCTGCAATGCCAGATTTTAACGATATGGTGTTCTCGAATGCTGTATCAGTGCTGGATAACAGTATTGAGGACATGATTGCGACCAGTGCTGAAAATGTAGGTAAAAACTACTTTTCATTTCATCAGCAAATGCCTCGTATTCTTCAACAACTGCATAGTATTAATAGCCAATTTACGGCGCTTGGTGATGGTGATGCCCATAGCATTGCATCACAATATTTATCGGATGAAAGCTTAGAGCGATTCTATAACCTGTTAGAACAGGACGGTAACTACAAGGGTTTTAATAAGCGTATCGATGTGGCTCATGTGCTTTCTGAGCTGAGTAGCAATATTGGCAACAATCCTGACTCCCCTATCCTTAACCGATTACCTGATATTAGGTCGCAACTCAATCATGCGATAAATGAGGAATTACGTGTACGCACGAATCCTGGTAATGCACTGGCCAACGCGATTGTTTTTGCTGCGACCAATGAAGTTTTGTCTTTAAAAGAAACACTCGAAAAAGATGAAATCTATGTGGTAGACAGCTTTCAAAACTATCTGCCTAAGGTGATACATAAAGACCACTTCAACTCAAATACACAAGAACAGCTTTTTGCCTTAAATAAAAAGGTCGCGGTAAGTATGGCGTATAAGCGCTATCTACAAGACTTTTATCAAAATGCCGTGGGTGAAGAGTCTAAATCTGAAGCGGTTACTGCCATTATTAATAATGAGCACAAGCATATTTTGATGGCACTAGGTTATCTAACACCGACCTACAATGAAGTCACGGCGCCAAAAGACTCGAAAATTGAAAATGTCGTCACGTTGACTGAAGAAGCGGTAAAAACCTACCTAGCTGAAGGTAACGCTTTGATGGTTGAGCCTGAAGTTAGCGCACGTTCTTTGGCGGTGTATAGCAGTACGATAGCATCTGATCAGAACTTCATTCGCTTACTGCCGATGGATCTAGGTCAAAAGGTTAGTTCATTACAAAAGCAAAAAACCATTATGATTAATGGTGCTTCTTCGTTTGAACATATCCTGAGCTCTAATCCGATCAGCAAAAACAAGCTGACCTATGATGACCTTAAGAATGTAATTCTTAATCGTATTTTGACCAAGGAAGCGGTACCGAAATATGAAAAAGGCTTAAAGCTTGATATTGAAGTTAAGAATGTCTATGAGCATGCATCAAGTTTCTTGCCACTTGAAAAGACCGATGTTAACAGTGAAAATGACTTTGGCAATCTCTTTAAACATGGGCTTGTGCTTGAAGCATTACAATCGACTCCAGACTCACTCAAGAATGGATTTAACCTCAACCGTGATTTAATCAATTCTGCCCTACTGCAGTCATTTGAAAATCGTTCTATTGAAGAATGGACGGCACTAAAAAATAAATCTCTCGAGACAAAAACGGGATCTCTTTTAAGCATTATCACCAATCCAGAACGTATCAAAGAGTTTGAGTTTCCTGAGATAAATTTTTATCTCACGGTTTCACCAGCTGATGAACAAAAGCACGGTGCGATTAACTTATATTTCAGCGGTGAACAGATTCCGTCTACCGATCGCTTAATCGTTAAATCAAGTCTGAATGACTTAGCTGCAGACGATAAGGCGCTGTTTAAAGCTTTGACGCTTAGCAATGATTCAGTTTTAAGTACGCAAGAGCAAATGCAGTACTTGATCGACTCATTAGAAAAACGCTATCAGATCTTCCAGTCGATCGAAAACCTACACCTTAAAGAAAAGGTATTGTTTAACCCTGAGTTGGACGATTACAAGGCATTAACTTTGCGTGATGCCGATAATCAATACATCGATCCAACGGCGAAACAAGATCTAATCGATTTTGTGAAAAGCAATGATGTGATGACCAATGTTGATTTGATGAACGTCTTTACCGACTACATCCATCAAAAAGAAATGGATCAAGCGTTTGAAAACGGCTCCAAAATTATTGTGGCCAATGACGGTGCTGATTTAGTGATTTCTGTCATAGATAAAGACACACCAGTTTTACAGCATGATCAATTACGGGTTTTTGATAATGTTGAGCAGTTTGCTAAATTCAACGAGCGTGGTGGATTGTTTAAAGACTTCCAGTTAAACGGGATAAAAGCGCATCTTGTGGACCAAGTATTAAATGATCTTGGGTTACGTGAAAACATACTGCAGACAATCAAGGTGCCATTATCACCCGGTTTTGAAAATATTGATGTTAAAGGCCTTAATGAGATTGTGGCTGTTAATATTTCAACATTGGTCAATAAAATTGATTTTACCTTTGGTGAAAAGCTACTTGAATCTAAAGACCGGTTCGATCTCGCGATTAAAGTTGCCGATGATCAATCTCCGTTAAAACTGGCCATTGTGAATAATGCCGAACATCAGCAATTTGTTGATCAAGGCTATAAAATTCTTCCTACGCCAAAGCACCCGAACTCTAAGAACTTCTTAATTACTGATTTTGCAAAATCATTCAAAAAAGCAGAATTATTTAAGTCTCGCGATCAAGTATATAAACCTGAACATATGGTTCAAAGCGCACCTGTTGTAGAAGTTGCCCAAGAACCATTGGTTGAAGAACCGATCGTAACTGAACCTGAAGTTCAAAAGCCTACTGAACCAGAAGTACAGGAAGCAACGGTAGAAGTTGTAGAGCCGACTGAGCCAGTTGCTCCAGAGCAAACATCACTGTTTGAGTCTGAGGGTAAGCCTGAAGCTGAAGCACCAAAAGAGCCAAAAACAACCAAACCGAAAGCCACTGAGTCACGTTCTGAAGTTGGACTTATTGAAGATACGGGTATGAAAATGCCTGGTGCGAAAAAGGATCTGTATGGTCCACGTTTATCGCTCAGTCAGATTCAAGATATGTCGCTTTTGCAAGTCAAAAACCTAATTACGCGTGACAAAATTTGGAAAAAGGAATCGGTTTTACAAGCAAAAGAAGCTGGTCGAGATATTTACATTCACTTGCTGACTGACGCTGTACGCAAGATGACGAATGATCAGCCACGTTATCCGCTTGAAAATGCCACTGAAGAACAGTTTAAAAAAGTAGGTGCTGGATACTATGACGCTGTTTTAAGTATGCGTGATGCTTTAATGGAAGCAAAAACAGTTCGTGAATTTATTCCTAATGCATGTGATTTATACGTTCGTTTGAATGAAGACAAAGATCTGTTCACGGCGTTTAAATCATTAGATCGGTCATTATTTTCATTGGTAGAAAGCTATGCTGAATATGCTGCCACTGACATGATTATTAGTTCTGAATTGGCGAAAACCGATAGTAGTGAAGCACGTAAAACGCTCACTGAAGCACTTCATCATTTACGGAAAGAGTTACCGCCAGTTAAAGGCACCTACTCTATCTATAAAAAAATACGTAGTGCGATTGATGCCAAACCGTTCCAAGACAAAGTAAAAGCGACTGTTACTTTTAGAAGTGGCAACATTATAGATTCGAGTACGCTATTTAGCAGATCTGATGCTGGTCTATCTGAACAAGTAATGGATCTGTTAACTGCTAAAAAAACCAAAGACGCAACTGCAGAGAATGATGATACTCAAGAAGTCTCGTTATCTGAAAAGAATGTATCGAACATTGTAGATGACACGGCGAGTACCTTAGATGCCCTATTCAAAGAGTATGCTAAGCCTCGTACTATGCGTAAGGCATTCAAGCTCAGTGATGTGGTTGTGACGGAAAACATTGCTTCACGTAATGGCCAAGATGTTACAGCACATACCTTGCAAGCGACCTTTGGATTTAAAGCCGTAGAGTTTGGCGAGTACTTGAACCAGAGCGATCGTCAAATCGCATTAAATAACGCATATGACGGTTGTTTCGCTCTTGCTAAGGCACTTGATATAGATCCGAAATTTGTTGGCTTTAACGGTATGTTGGGTGTTGCTTTTGGTTCGCGTGGACGTTCCGCTGCGATGGCACATTACGAGCCATCTAACCGTGTGATTAACTTAACCAAGAATTCAGGTTTTGGCTCGTTTGGTCATGAATTTTTCCATGCCTATGACCATCTCATTTTTAGTGCGATGACACGCAATCAACCAAAAATGATGATGGAAAACGTACAGCCTTATCTAACTCGTTTTGCAGAATTGAATAACATTAAGTCTGAGAAGTATGCCAACATTAACCAAGATTTGTTGCAAGCTGCAGCCAAAGTAAATCAAGCGATGTATTACTTGCCAATGAAAAAGGATGACTCGATAGAAGTACTTCGCACGAATCTTGAGAATCAAGTCAAGTTTTATGAAACCAGCATCAAAACGATTTTGGATAAAACATTGGTAGATCAACCTGACATTGTTGATTTGTTTACGCCAGATAGAGACAGCATAAAAGAGAAAATTAATACGTTTATTGCGGAACGTGGCAAGTTGCATACTGAACTATCTTCATTGATTAACTTCGCTAATCGTCATGAAGATCCTGAACTTTTCCAAAAGGACGCCATACAACATAGACGTTATATGCACGTTGCCCAAGGCTTGCATAAGTTCTTGTCTGAAAATGAGTATCCAATCCCACGGACTGAGCTCAACAAATATATCTCGCAATCTCGTTCTGAAATTGATCATGATCGTGTCTTTGCAGCGCAAGTACTTGGTGCAGCGAACAGTACAGTCTTTAGATCAGTTGTATTCCGTGATTATCGACAAATGTTGCGTAGTCAGTTTGCGATATGTGCACTCGACTTCATCAAAGAAAACAGCCCTAAACCATTGTCAGATGAACACTTAAAGTTAATTTCTTTAAGCTTACAGACGAACGATCGCTTAACATCAACTAATCAATCTCAGCTAAAAACTGATTTCTACAAAAATGCGATGGTATTAGAGGGCTTAACAAGTGCTAAGAAGCCGTATTGGACGACCGCACATGAAATGTTTGCCCGTAGTGGTGAGCAGTACTTACAAGTGACCTTAGCAGAAATGAACTTGCGTAATGATTGGCTTGTTTACCCATGTCCTGAAGGTGGTTCATCTTCTGTAACTCAACCGCATGGTATAGAAAAAGATGCAATCATGAAGGAGATTCGCGAATTTACGGTGAAAGGCCTGGACTATATTCAGGAAAATATTGCTGAACTGCGTTTTGCTGATCATCAGCAGTATGTCAGAAATGCAATGCACTTCTTCCAACCGGGTACAGATCAACATGAGAACCTAGTTAAATGGAATGAAGTCATTAATGAGATGTCACAAGCTGAATACGATGAATATTGGACTAAGCTCATGACCAACATTGAAGTACAAGCAGATCCAGAATTAAGCAAACAAAAGAATAGCGATCCTGAATTGGCACTATAAGCAATTTTGAGATCTTGGATGCTATCCCCTGTGGGTGGCATCTTTTTTTTATTTAAATCTTATAAATGGAATCAGGGGGCACTATGGCAATAGCAATTCCAAAGCAATTTGCTGGTTTTGGTCTAGCAGTTGCAATTATATCTGTGGCTAATCATTTCGGATTGGTCGATCTCTTTGCTCAAAGTGCTACACGGGCAATATCGAAACAAGCTCAATCAGTAGAGTCAGCCAATCCAGGCCAACCGAATGAACCTGAAAACGGTCTACAAATGGCAAAAGACTATGCTGAACATCAAAAAATGGTAGCCAATAGTGCAGCCATGCCATTTAAAAAAGAAGTGATTAATGTTTCCAGTATGGAAAACACACAACATTTTGGTCCTGTTTCAATGGAATCTCAAAATGTTGATACTGTGTTTATCATTCGAGATAAGGCCACTAAAAGGTTACGAGCCGTTGTTCAGGTACCCAAAAAGCAAACTGTCAATATATCTCTTCCAATTGGTCAATACACCATTCAATATGCCCAAAACAATTATATTAAGGATGCTCCATGGCAAGGATTAAATAAGTTTTGGGGATACGGCACTACCTTTTTAGAAAGTAACCTTGAGCATAATGTTACCTTGGTCCAATATCCGAATAATAGTGGCTACTTTATTCGTGGTACTGGAATTATTGTAGGTGTAGAAGATGGCACCCAACCAGACGAACTCGCTAAAAACGAATTTGTTAAAATGTAACCATCAGCTTTAAGCAAGATGTCACCTATACGGTGGCATTTTTATTTATAAAAAAAGAAAGAATAGTGCACGGTTTTAGATGGTTTTATTAAAAATGATAGGTATTTAAACAGTGCTATTTACTCGGTATATACTATTTTAAAGAATAACGCCTAAACCCTCCCTCAAAGTTAATTTTTTAGTTTAATATAAGCACATATAAGTACTCGTAAGAGTCGTTTTAAAGTCTTGGATCATGCTATGTGACCAAGTAGGAGACTATAAAGTGAATGAAGTTAAATGGCCTAATTTAACTGGTCTTGGTGCGCGTCTTGTAGTATCGCCAGCCAACAATTTTCGCCCAAAAACGGCGATGCTTGTTGTTAATGAATTTGAGCAATTCAAAAAATCTATTGAACAAAACAGTTCTAAGCAATTTGAACAAGTGTTAATGGATGCCCATTTTTATGAAGTGCAAAATGATGATGGTATTCATGCGTACTACTATAAGAACCCGGCAAAGTCTGGTATCGATCTAAACGATCTTCAGAAGGTCTTTCCAGCGTTTACCAACGATATGAAAGTACCGACTAAGCAAGAAGATATTTATCTCACCAATCTACCGTTTAAGAAGAACATTCCGAACTGGAAAAGTTACTTCGCATCAGCGACCGAACGCCTTTCTGCTTTCCCTGAAGTGTATGTCAGTAAGCTAAACAATGGATCTAATATCCTTGATACGCTGAAAACCAGTCTTCAGGAATCGAACAAATCCTACTTGGCTCAATTTCAGTCTTCAAAAATTCCTTTTAATCGTCTTCAAGATTATGGCTATGAAAATATCTTCTCTAAAGTCTATCTAGATGAAGAATCGGCGATGGCCAGTGGCGAAAGTCTAGATAATCTAGCCAAAATTAAGTTGTCTCCATTTGCAGTACCCGTCAATTACGAAAAAGATGGTTCGTTACTGATTATTGATGACTTGCGCCATATTCCTGAAATCTTTGCTCATGATCCGTATGAAGCATTGGGGTTAAATGACAATATTAACCTGGTGCATTTTGCTCATGAATACGAGTCCACTTTTAATCAGCTGATTGAGCATGGCCGTGGCAACAGAATGTTTAACATGAGCTTTAAAGATGTTGATGCTTATGTACAAAAATTAGCTTCTGATCTTGTTGTGATAGACCGTGTGTTTAATCAACAGCAATTGCCGTATCCAAAGCTATTAGAATCAGCTAAACAAGGTATTCCAGCTTTTTATAAAGATGAACACGGCACATGGATGGCGTCTAAACAAGGTATTGAAACACGCCTTGTAGATAAGATGGTGTATGACGCTGCCATGCTTCGCCATGATGTCTTACAACAAATGGTACGCCAGATGCCAACAGGTAAAGTTTTCTTTGCCGATCTGAGCCAAGAGTTCTCTGAATTCTCTGTAAACATCGTTCCTAAGTTTAATGCGCTCTATGATCACCAATCTGCTGAAATCAAACAGCGTAAACTAGAAGAACAACTCAATGAATCAAATGTTAACGAGATCTTGAATGACCTTGATGTTAATTTTGAGGCAACTGAGAAGGCATCTATTACTGAGTCTGATCTACTCAACATTGCAAATGACCTCCCTACTCCAGAAATTGATGATGTTGCCGTACTTAAAGAGCTCTTAAAGTTTCCTGAAGAATTATTGGATGCAAGAGGCAATGACAAGGTGCGTGATTTCGCGCCGTCTATGCTTGAAATTAGACAGATCTTGGATGTCTATGTCATTCCTAAGGCTACTGAACAAGCTCAACAAATTGAGAAGCAATATAGTGATTATCTAAATCAGAAATATGCTGAAATTCAAGATGTCGTGCGCTCAGCTACACAAACAAAAAACTTCAGCGTAGATGATATTCAAGCGATCTCTGACGAAATCGACACACACAATGTTGAGATCTCAAAACAGTACAATGAAGTTAAAAAAGTCTTATGGCAAAGTGAAACTTTGGTATCTGGCATTACGTCTGCAACAAATACCTTTTTGTTTAATAAAAACAGCTTCTACTACGCTAAAGATGAAAACGGCAAATTTGTAGGTTTTGAATCTGAAGTAGAAAGCAATCAACACAAAGCGGATCTGTTCAAATTACTGTCTAAGCAATTCGACAATCAATTGGTTTCAATTAACACGCCTGAGCTTCAGGAATTTGTGAATAATGAAACTGCAGTTGATATGTTGATGTCACGCACGAACAGTTATGTTGAGCAAAATATCAATGATTTTGTTGCTGGTGATTTTTCTGCGCCGTTATCGCTAGAGCAAGATGCACAGCGTTTAGAGTTAAGCGATCTGTGCACGGCTGATCTTGCTAATAACGATAAATTAGCTTCAGCGTATTTTGAAGAGTTTACTCGGCTTCTTGATGAATCAAACTTTGATGAAGCATTTTTAAAACAATCTCTATCACAAACTAAAAGTGCGTCATTCTTAAAGAACGGTGTAAATGAGATTTTATTCCGTAATTTATTGGTGCCAAATGCAAGTGAAAACTTCAATCGTAAGACTAAATCTGATTCTGTTCCTGAGGATATTTTTGCTAAAACTTCATCACATACAGATGGGTTTAGTCTGGACCGTCAGTTCAATCGCTTTGTTGAGGTTCAAAGCTTCCAAAAGGCATTAACAGCCAAATATCCGCAACAAGACTGGTCATTTATCACAAAGGATGAACGTGGCGAAAACATCAAGTCGATTGCTGAAGATATGCAGTCTGACATGGAAGAAGACCGCAAAGATGCAAAGGATCTGTTGTCGAGTATCGAACGTCAGTTTTATTCTAAAAATTCGACCTTATTTGTCTCGAATATGGATCTCGCTGCAGATGAAATCTATGTTCAGATTAAACCAACGGGTGACATTGACGATTTAAAAGTTAAAACCGTTAAATCAAATGAATTTGATGAAAACAAACATTTTTCATTGTCTACCGATGGCTACAAAGCAACAAATCAAGCGTATGCGAACATTGCCAAGTATTTTGTTGAGAAAACCCTATATCTAGAAGATGGCGATTATGACAAGGCACAAAAAATAGCTGCCTTAGTGATTGCTGGTGAAGATAAAGAGCTCAAACAAGAAACTAAGAAAGTCTTTGGTGTAGAGCTGACTGCAGATGACTTAAAGCAAGTCCAAAGCATGCAGTTAGAAGATGGTAAGCTCCAGTTAAACAAAACTGCCCTACCGAACCACAACTACAACAACATTCAGCTATTCAACTATCTGAACCTGATTGATATTAATCAGCGTACAGTTTTTGGCAAATTTGATGTTGAAGTACAAAAAGAATTTGAGGTGATTAAGGATCTTCTCAAACCTAATGTAGCTTTTCAGAATAACGTTAAATATTTTTCGCTATCAGCTGAAGAAGAGAACGTACAGTTCAATAGTGAATCTGAATACTTTAACACTCAGCTAGAAAATGCTGTAAAGCACTATGAAGATCACCACGGCGCAATCAAGATCCCTGATCATGATATGTTTATCACCGTGTTTCAAAAGAATGATCTTCAGTATATACGCCTCTACAATCATAAAGACAAAAATGCGCCGTTTATTGGGCATTCAGTTTCCCTAGATGCCAATATGCATAAGGCTACTGGCTTTAATGATAGAGATGCGGTTAAAACGTCTGCGAATGCTTTGTTTAAGTTATCGACTTCACGCAACAGCATGACGTTTATGCCTCCAGCTAAGTTCACTTTTGAAAAATATTACGAGTCAGATCTCAACTTCTTCAAAGCTAAAGACAGTCAGCAAACTTTAATCAATAAAGTGTTTACGTCTTTACCAAACAAGATGTTCCAGTACATTTCTGATCATCCATCTAATTTCAACTCTAAATTAGATTTCATCAGCAATCTTAATTCTGCAACATACGAAAAGTTTGAGGATCTTAGCTACGAGAAAAAACCGAATGAAGTCACTGAGCTTCTGAGCAACATCTCTCCAGCGTACACCTATGTTATCGCTCATGTAGATGGCCAGACAGCAATCATGCCTAAAAACTTAACCAAAGTTTTTGATGTTCAGGCATTTGAAGAAGTTCATCCGTTTGATTTGGTGAGCTCTAAACTGCAGAAAAGCGATCTTAAAGAACTTTTTAGCAATGGTATCAATGGTGAACCTGATCCATTCATTAATAACCTTAAATTTAGTGTTGTATTAAAGCGTGTAGGCAATCCAGAACTTGAGGATATTCAGCCTAGATTTATGTTAGAGCAGATCGCCGTGAATGAGGCGTTTGCAGAAAAATATAAATCCTTAACCGCATTAAATGAAGTCAATACCGTCATGCTTGAGCATGTCAAAGCTTTACAAGATACGGTTAAACAGGCTTATGCTGAGCATTTTGTAGGTTCCAACCCTAAAGTTCACCAATACAAGTTGCTAAACAAATCATCTCAACAAGATGAAACACCGCAATTGTTTATGGTTGATACGGACTATGAGCCTCAATTGACTGCCGTGCTTCTTCGTATACCGTCTCATGACTTTCAGTATCAATTGATTACTGGTTTTGATGATGTAGACCAGTATAGTCACGAAATCTTAAATGCTATCGAATCTAAGGTTAATTTCGGTACCACTTTAGAGCAATTAGCACTATCTGACTTGCCTGAAATTCAGATTAAACACAAAACTGACTTTGAGAATAAGCGGTTAGCAAGTTTGCATTTCCAAACTTTGATTACGAATACGCTTGGTGCTCTATACGATCAAACCGCACACATAAAGCCGTATATCAAAACTGAAAATCACAAATTGTTTTTGGCCATCAAGCCATCGACCGACAATGAATATGCATCGGTTAAACTTTTTGGTGATAAAGCCGATATTCACGGTGATTACAAGTCTCTGTGCGTTTTTCCTGTTAAAAGTATGCGCTCAGTTGAAGATGTCTTACAACTTCAAAACCGTGTGTTTACTGACTTCACGTTTATCGATCAATTGGTACCAAAAGACAAATATGTGCCTGTTGATGTAAAGGTAGAGCCAAGTGACTCCCCGGCTACGTACTTAGGTGATGTAGGTGCCAAGTTTGGCGGTGCACATAAAGATCGCTACGGTGAATATATTTCATTGGAATATATTTCAGCGACATCAGCCGATCAAACAGCTACGGACTATCGAAAAGCAAAAATCGTTGCAAATAAAGAATTCCAAGCTTGGTACACCAATACGCCACTCGGTATTGATGATAAAATATTCGTAAAGGCAATGTATGACTACTGCCCAACTAAACCGTTATTCTCTAAAAATGCGTTGATGCTTGATAGCCAACGTGCGACAGAATTACGTGCGTATGTGGCTGTTGTTTCTAACATCAGAAATTTGATGGTAGATACTCAAGAAGAGTTGATTCATGCGGTAAGAAACAATAAAAGCTTATCTGCTGAAAGTCTTGGTATGACTGATCGCCAACGTAAAGACTATATCGGGCTTTATAGTAAAGGTACCAAGAACAACTACAAAAACTACTTCCAATTGCTTAGCAATTTGAATGAGTACTACATTATGCCAGAACATACAGGCGGTATCAGTGTTCAGCTTGAGAAAATCATCGAAAAAACGATTGATAAAGAACTCAGTGAGATTCTATCAACAGGTAAGATCTTTGATTTTTACGGTAAGTCGAAAGTCACTAAAGATGTGAGCGATGCGATCAGCAACATGCAACGTACTGGCTTATATTCAACTGTGCTTGAACCATACGTTCTGAAAAGTGCGATTGAAAGTGGTTTAGTTAAAGCTGAATCTGCGCCTATTTATGTTAAAGATCCTGTTGCACCAGTTATAGAAGCAACGACTGAAGCTGTGAATACACCTAAAGCACCACGTTTGCCGTCATTTACCAGTGAAGTGAAAAAACTTGAAAATGGTTTTGTGACTGAAAAAGTCCAATCAAGCATTTACGGATTGTTAAATTACTCTCGTACTGGTCCTGATCACCGCCAAGGTGCCGATGTGGATTCATTCAAGCTTAAAGATGACTTTTCTATCCGTGGTGTTGAAGTAGGCAATAAAGTTAGTCCTGTGGCTCAACAGTTGGTTAATGCCGTGTATGACTCATTGGCTGACTTAAAACAACTCATGGGCTTTAAATCAAACAATGGTTTATTGAACTTGGGTGTTGCTTTGGCTTCACGCGGAATTAAAGGATCTGCAGCGCATTTTGAGCTGTCTAAGAACGTGGTTAACTTAACTCGTGATAGCGGATCTGGAAGTTTGGCTCATGAGTATGGCCATGCGCTAGATGCACACTTAGGGATGTTGGAAAAAGCGGAAGTATATAAAAATCACGCTCAAATGAATCGTTCTGTACTTCAGGACTATTATGAAGACATTCCTAATTTTGAGATACCAGGTGCACGACACTTCTTATCAAATATGTTGGATGTTGGATACTCCCCTGTTACTGAGTCCGGTCGTGCTTTTGAAAAGGTACATCGTGCGATGATGAATGAGCCAGTTCAGCCAATGAAAAATTACGGTCAAGTACTTCATGAGAATGCTGAGACTGCAATCAAGGCGTACCACACTGTTGCTGATTCAATGCATGATGAAGTGATTAAGAATAAAGAGAATTATCCTAATTCTACGCGCAAAACCTTAAACAGCTTCTTTGACTGGCACCAAAAGCACTATGAAGATCTCATTCGCCGTCAGTTTGAGAAAATTGAAGAGTACTTGAAGAAGTATGAGCGTGAATATAAAGCTGATACAAACCTATCTTTCTTCGGTACAGTTCAAGACAAGGTGGATGTCATTGTCTCTAAAATTAACACTGACATTAATGCTATAAGCTTTAAGTCGTTTGAGCGCTATCAGCAAAAACTTAATGATATGCGCCAGCCAGAACATCATTTACCTACAACCGGTTTGGAAGAAAAAATTACAGGTGTTGCGAACGCAGCGAATGTGGATTTAAAAACACTATCGCAAAACCTATCTGAATACTTGATAGAGTCATCTAAATACAAGTTCTATAACCTGGTAGAGAAGTACATGCCTGAGGGAGTTAAAAATCCTCATACTCAAATGCAAAACTTCTTTGATAAGTCGCAAGACGTTGAAGTTAACGTAGGTGATATTCGTTTTAGTGACAATCTATCGCGTTATAAAAAGGATTGTTTAAATATCGACAGTGCTGAAAATCGTGCAACGCCGTATTACGCGACCAGTACCGAAATGTTTGCCCGTTATTTTGAGACTTATTTGTACTCTAAAGTTTCAAATGAAAATGAAATGAAAAACTCATTTTTAATTGACGGCTACCCTACCGTACAACCTAAAGGTTTAGAGTTTGAGATCTGCAGAAACTTGACTGAACAATTAGTCGAAACTTGTGTGAATGAAATATTTGATCAAGATCTGCAAAACGAAAATACCCAAAAAATTATTGCTGAAGTTTCGATTGAAAAAGAAAATGAAGCTGACCAATTAAGACTTGAGATGTGAGATAACTAAATGCAATACGAAAATATTCATGAAGCAAAAACGCCACTTAAAAGCATGATTACTCGTAGTCATGCCTATATTCGCCTGTTGGTAGAAAAAAGTATGGCTGATGGTATTAAGTTTAAATATCACAACGGTAGACGTTTAACTCAAATTGATGATCCTGAGCGTGTTGTTTCTCAAATCTTCCCTTATTTTTTCCGTTTAGTTTTCTTGGAAATATCAACTTATTACGGTCAAACATTTGATGGTCTTAAGTTTCATTCTAAGAAACGTGCAACAGGAACATTACAATTAGAGGTCAGTATTCTTGAAGACAAAATACCGAACCAATTAGAGTTTTTCACCTTTATTAGTTACGTTTTTAACTATGGGTTTTTAAAAAATCAATTCCATGAAGACTTAACCCTTTTAACCAAAGCAACAAAGTTTGCCAGTTAAAAGTTAGATCCATTTTAAATCTTAGATTTAGGTATATACTAAAAATAATTTTTAAATATTTAAACTTTCAATATGGCTTTATAATCAGATAAAGCCATATTGATTTAGAAACAAGTTAGATATTTCTGAATTAAAAGTGTGGCGAAAGTATCAGTTTTATAAGTCAAACAGTCTGCAGTCCTTTAAGTAACTGTTGTAATGAAATAGTCATAATTGAGTCGCTGTACATTTGATGTGTATGCCCTTTTATTAATCCCATTGGAGATGATCGAATGCAAAAACCATTGCATGAAAATCTTGAAAACTTTCTGCCTTACTTGAAAAGTGAACTCGCTGCCAAAGGTATTTTAAGTGCGTCACTCAAAACCATCTTTTTGAACTACATTGATCAGATCACAAAAGAGAATAGATTCGTCACCCATACCAATACGACCGATCGACAAATTGTATATATAGAACGTGGCGATGATGCATTGATGTTGCGCTTTAAATATTTTGTTGAAAATAATGAGTACTTAGAAGTTGAGTTAATCATCACGGATACTCATGTAAAGTTGGTTTATGCTGAATCTCCAGAATTACACTTGCTTTATGATGATGAAACACCAATTTGCTTAGATGCTGGCCAGTTAATCAAGTGTACCAATGACTATGGCACATCACTTGCTAATTTAATTAGTGCCCTATTCCAATGTTTACTCAGTGATGATCCACAAAAAAATATCCAAGACGTACTTAATCAAACTAATCTTTTTGACAAAGTTTCAGATGAAAATGCCGAATTAAACAAGGGTTCACATGATTTCGATAACCGACAAAATCAAGCAAATATCTGGGTTTTCTGATTCAGATTCAGAAGTTGTTAAGGATAGTGTTTTATCCTTATCTACTGCTTTGTGGATCATGAATATACTCATGTCCACAAATTTTGTTATTGGTTTAACCAAGAGAGATCAGAAGCTTTTTGATAATGCCAAAGAAACGCTGATTACTGAAATGAAGCGGTTAAAGTACAATCTTAGCGATTATAAAGTACTCCCTGTTTCAAAAAAGAATGAACCGCTTTTGCTTCAAATTAAACTTGAACAAAAATCAGATCGGACCATAGATTTAGTCAATGCCAATTTAAAGGATTTATCCAAAGACGAGTCCATGGTTATTGAAGTTCTTTATGCAAATTTAATGAATAGTAATAGTGGTGTTTGCATCACTATAAGCGATATTCATGATAAAACAGCGCTTCAAGTCAGTGAGATTCTTACTGACATTTCAAAAGAATTAAAGGTATCTACTTTATCCGATGTTCTTGATATTTATGCACGACCAATTGAACATAATAATGCCAAGGTGAGCTTTACCCTGGTGAACCCATGGGCATTATCAACCGATAGAAAAAAGACTCTTTGCATCGCTGCACCCATATTCAATGAATACAACAGTCCATTTAAATTGATTGCACTTCTTCAAAATATCATTTATCTAATTAATCAGAAGTGTACTAAAGAGACGGACCTTCCATTCGATTCCATTAACCTACCAAAATTTCAAAATAGACTTTTTGGCCAAAGCTTTTTTTATACTAATTAGGACTAACCATGAAAAACCAAACACGCCCATTTACTGTAGTGTTGTTGGCTCCTATTGCAGAACAACCTATTCATGCTTTAGTTGCGCCATCAGGTGATTCAATTCTGTTATCACAAGATACGAAAGTCTCAACTCTCGCAAATTTTCCAGATATGATCGAATCTGAGTTCGGTACATATGATGAATTTCTTATCGAACATCGCGATCAATTTATGCTGTTTAACCAAGTCGCATCTGATTTAGATCCTGATCTAATTTTTCCTAAAGTGCATTCAGACCTACTTGAAGATAGCTTATGTATTATTCGTTCTATTTTCGCTTTTGAACGTTTCAAATTAGAAGAAGAACAAAAGAATGCTACTCGTAAAGAGCCTAAAGAAATTAATCAAGAATATTTAATGAAACGTGCGATAGACCAGGCAATGACTTTAGAGCAAGATGTTTCTGACCTTTCATCAAATGTAGAGCGCTTACAAAGCCCGATGTCTTAAACTCCATTAAATATATTTAAAATTAACTTTAAACCCTCTCTTAAAACTTATATGCTTGTTAGTAATAGTTTAAGGGTGTGGTTTAAAGTATGAACCGTACCGGGTTTGTCGGAGACTCAATATTCTGAGAGACTATTCCGATGAAAAAACCAACCTATACCCCCGAAATTAGAGAAAGAGCGGTTCAATTACTAATTGAATCTGAAAAAGATTATCCTTCTACTTGGGCTACAATCACAGCAATTGCGCCTAAGATTGGTTGTACTTCTGAAACACTTCGTGCCTGGCATCAAAAGCATTTAGATCAGCAAAATCCTATTAAAGTACAACAGATATCTGATCAAGAAAAAATGAAGCAAATGGAGCGTGAAATTAAAGAATTAAAGCGTGCCAATGAAATTCTACGTAAAGCAGCCGCTTTTTTCGCCCAGGCGGAGCTCGACCGCCCACACAAATAATGGTGGATTTCATCCATAACAATAAAGACTTATATGGTGTTGATGCGATTTGTAGGATTTTACCGATCGCAGCTTCAACCTATTACCGAACTTTAGATCTCGCTGACAATCCAGAACATCGAGCGAAACGAGATCTACATGATAAGCATCATGCTGAACAAATTAAACGAATTTGGAAGGAAAGTTTAGGTCGATATGGTGTACGTAAAGTTTGGCAAAAATTGAAACGTGAAGGCTATGTTATTGCACGTTGTACAGTTGCTAGATTGATGCAGAAGCTAGATATACAAGGTGTTTGGCGTGGTAAGAACAAACAAACTACCCGCAACCGAGATGATCAAAAACGAGCAGATGATTTAGTGAAACGTAATTTTAGTGCTGATCGACCTGACCAATTATGGGTCAGTGACTTTACGTATATTCAAACTCATTCAGGCTGGGTCTATACCGCCTTTATTATTGATGTGTTCTCACGAGCAATTGTTGGATGGAAAGTATCTACACGGATGAATACAGATATGGTGCTCGATGCACTTGAGCAAGCATTGCACGATCGAGGCATGCCAAAGAATGTGATTCATCATTCCGACAGGGGTGTGCAATATCTTTCGATTCGCTATACCAATCGTTTAGAAGCAGCAAATTTACGAGCATCAGTCGGTACAACTGGTGATTCATACGATAATGCTTTGGCTGAAACGGTGAATGGCTTATACAAAACAGAGGTGATTGAATATTTAAAAGCAGATTGGCAAGGTTTAGCAGATGTACAACTTGCGACACTAAACTGGGTAGATTGGTTCAATAAAAAGCGTGTACACAGTGCACTGGGTTATGTATCGCCTTTTGAGTTTGAAGCAATGTACTATGATAAGATTAACCCGTTAGGTCAGGTGGCTTAACTTAAATAAAAAAGTCTCCGACAAACCCGGTACGGTTCATAATTAGATGTCCTTTTTTAGGAGGGCTTAGTTTTTTGTACCCAGTTTAAGAATACCTTTATCATGTGATTCTAAAGTATCCAGAGAATATCTGTATGCTTTGTATACCTATGGTTATGCATAAAAATCCCAGTGATAAAAGTATTTATCACTGGGATTTTTATGCCCTTTTGGGTTTTTGAATGGAGGAAAATCACATGAAAATTATTAATATTGGAGTTTTAGCTCATGTTGATGCAGGAAAAACTACCTTAACAGAAAGCTTATTATATAACAGTGGAGCGATTACAGAATTAGGAAGCGTGGACAAAGGTACAACGAGGACGGATAATACGCTTTTAGAACGTCAGAGAGGAATTACAATTCAGACAGGAATAACCTCTTTTCAGTGGGAAAATACGAAGGTGAACATCATAGACACGCCAGGACATATGGATTTCTTAGCAGAAGTATATCGTTCATTATCAGTTTTAGATGGGGCAATTCTACTGATTTCTGCAAAAGATGGCGTACAAGCACAAACTCGTATATTATTTCATGCACTTAGGAAAATGGGGATTCCCACAATCTTTTTTATCAATAAGATTGACCAAAATGGAATTGATTTATCAACGGTTTATCAGGATATTAAAGAGAAACTTTCTGCCGAAATTGTAATCAAACAGAAGGTAGAACTGTATCCTAATATGTGTGTGACGAACTTTACCGAATCTGAACAATGGGATACGGTAATAGAGGGAAACGATGACCTTTTAGAGAAATATATGTCCGGTAAATCATTAGAAGCATTGGAACTCGAACAAGAGGAAAGCATAAGATTTCATAATTGTTCCCTGTTCCCTGTTTATCACGGAAGTGCAAAAAACAATATAGGGATTGATAACCTTATAGAAGTGATTACGAATAAATTTTATTCATCAACACATCGAGGTCCGTCTGAACTTTGCGGAAATGTTTTCAAAATTGAATATACAAAAAAAAGACAACGTCTTGCATATATACGCCTTTATAGTGGAGTACTACATTTACGAGATTCGGTTAGAGTATCAGAAAAAGAAAAAATAAAAGTTACAGAAATGTATACTTCAATAAATGGTGAATTATGTAAGATTGATAGAGCTTATTCTGGAGAAATTGTTATTTTGCAAAATGAGTTTTTGAAGTTAAATAGTGTTCTTGGAGATACAAAACTATTGCCACAGAGAAAAAAGATTGAAAATCCGCACCCTCTACTACAAACAACTGTTGAACCGAGTAAACCTGAACAGAGAGAAATGTTGCTTGATGCCCTTTTGGAAATCTCAGATAGTGATCCGCTTCTACGATATTACGTGGATTCTACGACACATGAAATTATACTTTCTTTCTTAGGGAAAGTACAAATGGAAGTGATTAGTGCACTGTTGCAAGAAAAGTATCATGTGGAGATAGAACTAAAAGAGCCTACAGTCATTTATATGGAGAGACCGTTAAAAAATGCAGAATATACCATTCACATCGAAGTGCCGCCAAATCCTTTCTGGGCTTCCATTGGTTTATCTGTATCACCGCTTCCGTTGGGAAGTGGAATGCAGTATGAGAGCTCGGTTTCTCTTGGATACTTAAATCAATCATTTCAAAATGCAGTTATGGAAGGGATACGCTATGGTTGCGAACAAGGATTATATGGTTGGAATGTGACGGATTGTAAAATCTGTTTTAAGTATGGCTTATACTATAGCCCTGTTAGTACCCCAGCAGATTTTCGGATGCTTGCTCCTATTGTATTGGAACAAGTCTTAAAAAAAGCTGGAACAGAATTGTTAGAGCCATATCTTAGTTTTAAAATTTATGCGCCACAGGAATATCTTTCACGAGCATACAACGATGCTCCTAAATATTGTGCGAACATCGTAGACACTCAATTGAAAAATAATGAGGTCATTCTTAGTGGAGAAATCCCTGCTCGGTGTATTCAAGAATATCGTAGTGATTTAACTTTCTTTACAAATGGACGTAGTGTTTGTTTAACAGAGTTAAAAGGGTACCATGTTACTACCGGTGAACCTGTTTGCCAGCCCCGTCGTCCAAATAGTCGGATAGATAAAGTACGATATATGTTCAATAAAATAACTTAGTGTATTTTATGTTGTTATATAAATATGGTTTCTTGTTAAATAAGATGAAATATTTTTTAATAAAGATTTGAACCGTCCCGGGATTGTCGGAGACCTAAAACTCTGAGACAATACCCTTATGAAAAGCAAACAATACCCAACAGAAGTTAAGAAAAGAGCCGTCGAATTACTGATTGAATCACAAAAAGATTATCCCTCATTATGGGCGGCTATCCAAGCCATCGCCCCCAAATTTGGCTGCACACCCGAAACCCTACGCTCATGGCATCAAAAGCACCTAGCTAAGCAAAATCCTGTGACCGTTAGCACTGAAAGCCAAGCGGCTCGTATCGCTGAGCTTGAGCGAGAAATCAGAGAACTCAAACAAGCGAACGAAATTATTCGAAAGGCAGCCGCTTTTTTCGCCCAGGCGGAGCTCGGCCGCCCACACAAGTGATGGTCAAATTCATTGATGATGAAAAAGAAAAATATGGGGTCGAGCCGATTTGTAGAATACTGCCAATTGCCCCATCTAGCTACTATCGCGTCAAAGCTGAACAGGAAAACCCAGAGAAGCAAAGTCGACGCAAACAAAGCGACAAACACCTCATGGCACAAATCAAACAGATTTGGCAAGACAGTGGCTGTCGTTACGGCATTCGTAAAGTCTGGCACAAGCTTAAGCAAGATGGCATGCCAAAGCTTGGTCGCTGTACCGTTGAACGCCTTATGAAACAGCTAGGTATTCAAGGCGTATGGCGAGGCAAAGGCAAAATCACCACCAAACAGCGACCAGGACAACAAAGTCCCGATGATTTGGTCAAACGCAACTTTACTGCAGATAGCCCAAACAAGCTGTGGGTGGCTGACTTTAGTGTGCCGCAGCAAGCGGCGTAAGAGATGAGGGTATGGCCCCTCGCTATCGGCTTGCAGGAGCAGGTAGCAAACCACCATAAGCGGCTTGGATCAAAAGTCCCGGTCGTGAGCGTTATGGAAAAGG
>NZ_VPDH01000152.1:0-2161 GCF_013417785.1 Acinetobacter sp. YH12227
TAAAGTACCTGCTGGTCATGTCCATGCAACATTAATGGCCGCTTTTGAATTTGCATATGCTCAAGTGATATCAACTGAAGATTATGTTAGTTAAAGATTAAGATTTTCTAAAATTAACATAATACACCTTATACGTAATGCTTGTGTAAGCCCAAAGTAGAAATGTCCGGTTTCTCCAAAGTAAAAATGTCCGCTTTTAGAATATGCACTTTCGCAATTTTCTTAGCGGACGGTTTGATATGTTGGTGTCTATGTCGGATAAAGAACTTAAACGATTGTCGGTCTTGCAGGAAATCTGTGATCAACGCATAACCCAGTCCCAAGCTGCTCAGCTACTTCATATTTCAGAGCGTCAGATCAGACGTTTATTGCAAAAATACAAAGCTCAAGGCCCAGCTGCATTAGCCCATGCCGGTCGTGGTCAAATCAGCAATTCCAGGCTTCCTGAAGAGCTCAGACTCAAGTGCCTCAATATTGTTTCTGATCAACTGCATGGTTTCGGACCCACTTTAGCGCATGAAAAGCTCACCACCGTTCATGGCTTTGATATTTCAGTGGAAACACTGCGTTCCTGGATGATTGCAGCCGATTTATGGATTCCTCGCGCCAAGCGTCTGAAACGCCCGTATCAGCCTCGTTATAACCGGGACTGTTATGGTGAACTGATCCAAATCGATGGCTCACACCATGACTGGTTTGAAGGTCGAGCCCCTAAATGCTGTCTGCTGGTATTTATCGATGATGCCACAGGCAAATTACAGCATTTACGCTTCTGTGAGTCGGAATCAACCTTTGACTATATGATTTCAACACGTTTGTATGTTGAGCAGCATGGTAAGCCTTTAGCCTTCTACAGCGATAAACATTCAGTCTTCAGGGTGAATCAAAGCAGTAAGAAAGACACCAAGATTACCCAGTTTGGGCGCGTACTCAGCACCCTGAATATCGATATTATCTTCGCTAATTCACCACAGGCCAAAGGCCGTGTAGAACGAGCCAATAGAACGCTTCAGGACCGTCTGATCAAAGAAATGCGTCTGGAAGGCATCTGTTCGATTGCCGAAGCCAATGCCTGGCTACCCTGCTTCATTGAGCAGTTCAATCAGAAGTTTGCCAAGATGGCCTTTAATCCCAAGGATCTACACCGGACTGTCACTGAAACAGCCGAAGAATTAGATGATATTTTTACCTGGCGTGAACCCCGCAGAGTCACGAATAGCCTGACGATCACTTATGATAAATGCGTATATCTCCTGGAAAACACGGAAGAAAACCAAAGATTGATTGGCAAGTATCTTGAGTTTCTGGAATACCCGGATAGTACAGTCGCGATTGAATATCAGGGAAGAAAAATCAATTACAGCATCTTCGATAAATTAAGTCAGCTCAACCAGCGAGAGATTGTTGAAAATAAACGTTTGGGTTCTGTATTAGCCCATATTCAACAGCAGCATGAAGAACTAGAACAACAAAATAAACGCAATCGTTCTCAAAAGATGCCAAGCAGACGTGCACAGAAAACAGCAATTCAAGAACGAAATCTAAATCCTGTGCTTGACTTGGAAATGTCCATATAGGACATTTCTATTTGGTTATTAGGTAGGACATTTCTATTTTGGAATAACAGCTTGATATTTCTCTTTAAATATCATTATATTAAAGCAAGCCGTTCTGGAATATAGGGCACCAGAGCGGCTTTTTATTGATTATTCATGTTCCACGCTTAAAATTCGAACAGTGTTTCATGATTTTTATAAGTTAAACTAAATTTAGTTGCTAATCCCAATAAGCTATTCACTAACTTGTAAATATCGGTATACCGCCTGACGACTAATCCCAAAAGCTTTCCCTAATGCCATTTTCGATGGATACTTCCCCTCCTTCCATGCTTGTCGTAAAGCTTCAGCTTGGTCAGGCTTTAGTTTATGCACCCGACCTTTGTACTTCCCCTGAGCAGAGGCGAGTTTTATTCCTTCCTTTTGCCGCTCTAAAATGATCTCACGTTCGAACTGTGCAAAAGCACCCATCATTTGAGGCACTGTTGCAAATAGAGATTTGAGTCGATGATGTTCCCTTTAAAAAGTACTTAGAGACCGAAAACCCTGTTGATTAGACACACTTCACCCTGAGGCTGACCATAATAAAATGACGATGCTTGTCC
>NZ_VPDH01000153.1:0-2157 GCF_013417785.1 Acinetobacter sp. YH12227
TTCCACTTTAGATATTTGTTTAAGATGAGATGTAACTCATTGAAATGTGTCATCATATTCGTCGTCAGAAAACAAGTATTATGCCATTATTTCAATGAGTTATCTTTTTTTGTCGTGTACAAAGAAAAAAAGTATGAACCCTCAAGAGGCAAAGGATTGGATTAAATCAATTGCATCAGATGATATTCAAGAACCAAAAAACTTTGAGGAGCAAGCTTTAAAGTTTATTGGTAAAGATTTATATGAGTCTTTTTTTAAAGGTTATACTAAAAAACAATGGGGATGTGAACCGAGTAGTTTGCCTGCCAGTATTCTAAAGCGTTTGCCTATTCGTTTTAATTATGATGATAATTACTTTTCACATAAATATCAGGGTATGCCTCGAGATGGTTATACTTATTTAGTGCAAAATATTTTATCGCATGAAAATATTGCTATTAAACTTACTACAAAATTCGATGCTTTATTAAAAAATGAATTTGATCATATCATTTGGACGGGCAAGCTTGATGAGTGGTTTGATTACAAAAAAGGTCATTTAGGTTATAGAACTCTAGATTTTATTAAGTTTGAGGCGGAAGGAGATTTTCAAGGTACTGCAGTAATGAATTATGGAAATGAAGAGGTTCCATTTACACGTATTTCAGAGCACAAGCACTTTACACCTTGGGAAGAACATCATCGAACTATTTATTTTAAAGAATATAGTCGAGCATGCACAGAAAAAGATATTCCTTATTATCCTATTAGATTGGTTGATGACAAAAAAATCTTAGATGAATATATAAAGCTTGCTCGGGATGAGCGAGGAGTAACATTTGCAGGACGTTTAGCAACTTATCGTTATATGGATATGGATGTAACAATAAGAGAGGCTTTAGATTTGTCAAAAAAAATGCTTAAAGATATCGTACAAGGAAAACTGATTGAAAGTTTTTACCATCAGGAGGGTATTTCCTGATGAAATATGAGGTCTACATCGCAACGCACAAAGCATATTATTTTCCATGTATAGAGCCTTATATTCCGATTCATGTGGGAAAGGAAAACTCATTATTAGATCTAGGTATTATCGGTGATAATACTGGAGATCATATATCTCACCTTAACGCTTCATTTTGTGAATTAACAGCTTTGTATTGGATGTGGAAAAATTCTGAGGCAAAAATATTAGGATTAGTACACTATCGACGTTATTTTGTGAATCAACAAGGTGAGCTACTAACAACAAATGATATTAGCCAATTAGCTGAAAATCATATTTGGGTCGCAAAGAGAAATCAGTTCTTTAAAGTTAAAAAATTTTTTGGATTACGATTTTCAAAAAAAGCTATTAGCGTTAAAGAACATTATGAAAAAGATCACTATCTGGCTGACTTTATTTTATTACGTCAAATAATTGAGAAGAATAGTCCTGAATATATTAAGGCATTTGATTGTTTGAGTAATTCGATTAAAGGAATATCTTTATTCAATATGTTTGTCATGCATAAAATTTGGTTAGACAAATACTGTAATTGGATGTTTAAAATTTTATTTGAGCTTGAAAAAGAATTAGATATTTCTTCTTATAATTCATATCAAAAAAGAATATTTGGTTTTTTGTCTGAGCGATTATTTAATGTGTTTTTATTGCATCATAATAATGAAATAAAAGTAAGTGAAATTGATGTCGTAATGAAATAATATTAGACTTCTTGCGTTAGTCACATTTTAAGCAGCCAAAAGCTATATTTTATGAGGCTTTAGCCAATTCAAAAATTAGATAAAACTATACTTTCGCAAGAGGTCTATTATTTGTTTAATATATATTTCTCGTAATATGTGCTGTTGATACTCTGTGATAGGGTATCAACTCTATGAGAAAGCTTATAAATTTTTATACTGTCTTGTTCTAATCGATAATTATTTGTAGGCGTGATAGGTTCGAAAAGTATTTCTGCAAGTAAGAAGATGTTATCGGCCTCAGGAGCGTTATTATCGACTTGTTGTTTAAATGTGAGATTGTTTAAATAATTGAGTTTTATTAAATAATAGATCTCTTGCGAAAGTCGTTATTGCAAGTTCATCCGGTTTACCAGTGCAGCGATTAAGTTAATGCGTAAACCGAATCTTTTCCGTCTATTTCGATAGCGTTCACTTAGTATTCTAAATCTT
>NZ_VPDH01000154.1:0-2131 GCF_013417785.1 Acinetobacter sp. YH12227
GAGGTGCGACACGAAGTCGCTTAATGAAGTTGTTCCCCCTGCGGGAACCACCCGTGTCACCGGGTGAATCTAGAAGGCTGAATAAAGAGCGCCTTCGACAATGTAACGAGGCACCGCAAGGTGCGGGGTATCAATCGTGAGAGGCGTACCCTTCTGGCAGCCATAGCCGGACAAGGGCTAGATAATCGGTATGGTGAACACATGTGAATCTGCGTAACGATCGTTAAGTTGAACGAGCGGAAATGGCTGATACGCTCGAACCAAAACGGTAATGGAGGTGGGAATTGCGTCTTTCTACTACGCATTCGTGACCCATACGCCTCCCGGTCGATAGCAGGCACCTAAGCCGATGTACTTCAGTAAGCGGAACGTGGAAATCCCGTATTACTCCCATTGGGAAAGCAGTTTGCAAAAACTGCCCATGGTGATGCGGGCGAAGGAACGAGGAAAAAGCGAATGCCAGTCTGTAATGGGTTGGATAGAGGTTGAAACATTACCCCACGCGAAAGCGGGCTGACGTCCTTATGGTCTCTCATCACAAGAGAGTGTGTAGAACCCTTTTAATGGAGGGAGAGCAAATGAATGCAGCAGTATCAGCGTGTGCACCTTCCAGCACATCGTGGGACAGCATCGATTGGATTGCTGTACAGCGTCATGTCAGAGGGCTGCAAGCGCGTATTGTGAAGGCGGTACAAGACGGCAGGCATAACAAGGCGAAAGCTTTGCAATGGCTGCTGACTCACTCGTTTAGTGGCAAAGCATTGGCCGTCAAACGAGTGTCTGAAAACAAAGGCAAAAACACGGCTGGGGTCGACAAGGTGACTTGGAATACACCCAAGGCCAAGACCGGTGCGATGATGTCGTTGAAGAGGCGAGGTTACACGCCCCTTCCGCTTCGGAGAGTCCTTATTCCGAAGAAAAATGGCAAGATGAGACCTCTCGGGATACCCACGATGAAATGCCGGGCCATGCAGGCGCTCCATCTGCTGGCTTTGGAACCCATCGCGGAGACCATCGCTGATCGGAACTCTTATGGGTTCAGACCGCAACGCTCAACCGCGGATGCTGCAGCACAGTGCTTTGGTGTGCTGTCAAGAAAAGTAAGTGCGGAGTGGGTGCTAGAGGGTGACATTCAAGGCTGTTTCGACAATATCAGCCATGACTGGATGATCGCCAACCTCCCAATGGACAAGGTGATTCTACGGAAATGGCTCAAAGCCGGTTACGTCTACCAAAGCAAGCTGTTTCCCAGTCTTTCCGGAACACCGCAAGGAGGTATTATCTCCCCGGTGCTGGCCAACATGACCTTGGACGGACTGGAAACGATGCTGGCTAAGAGGTTCTCTAACGCCAAATGGACAGGCAAAAAGCTGCAACTGGTACGGTATGCGGATGATTTCATCATCACGGGGTATTCTAAAGAGTGGCTCGAAAATGAAGTTCGTCCTGCCGTGGTTGAATTTCTGGCGCAGCGCGGTCTCGTGCTCTCTCAGGAAAAGACCAAAATCACGCACATAGGGAACGGGTTCGATTTTCTTGGCTGGAACGTACGTAAGTACAACGGCAAGCTACTGATCAAGCCGTCAAAGGCAAACATCAGCGCTCATCTTGACAAGCTGCGAGCATTAATCAATGCAAACAAAGCGACACGACAGGCCACTTTGATCGGTTTGCTCAACCCGATTCTAAGGGGTTGGGCCAACTATCATAGTCATGTCGTTGCCAAGAAGGTTTTCAACCAGGTAGACAACGCAGTGTGGGAAATGCTCTGGCGATGGGCTGTACGTCGCCACCCTCGCAAGACACTCCGATGGGTCAAAGATCGGTATTTCAAAGTACAAGGAGCGCGTCGATGGGTGTTCTCATGTGATGAACAGTCCGCCGATGGTCGGAAGCGACAATACACATTAGTGTCTGCCTCGGACACGCCAATTGTGCGACATATCAAGATCAAGGCTGCTGCTAACCCTCATGACCCCGCATGGGATGAGTACTTCGAATCCCGATGGGGTAAAAGAATGCTGGTCTCCGCAAAGGGGCGAGCCAAGCTGTATCGGGTGTGGCTAAAACAAGGTGGTCGCTGCTGCGCCTGTCTTAAACCAGTCACCAAAGATACACCATGGCACAGCCG
>NZ_VPDH01000155.1:0-2079 GCF_013417785.1 Acinetobacter sp. YH12227
GCAGGGTCTTGTGGTGGCGCACCTTTGGATATTATTAAAAAATACATTGAAAACCAACAAGGTTAAAATCTTTGAAATTCACCTCCACCCTGACTGTCGGGTGGAGTCCTCTTTCACTTTAAGATAGATGATCAATTTTTTCATGTAGATGACGAATTTCAAGTTCAGCTTTCAAATTCACCTGATAGTCATTTTCAGAACGCATCCGGTCTTTCGCTTCCTGACGGTTTTGACTCATCATAATAATGGGCGCTTGTATCGCAGCTAAACATGACAACATCAAATTTAGCAAAATAAAAGGATATGGATCGGCTGGATGTTTCACCATCACCACAGTATTGACCAATATCCACACTGCTAAAAATGCACTAAAACAAATGAGAAATGCCCAGCTGCCGCCAAAAGTAGCAATCTTATCGGCGAGGCGCTCACCGAAAGTCCATTTCTGTTCCAACTGCCCTTCAACGTTTTTACTGATCAGTTCGTGCTGTTTCATACTATTCAGCACTTCGTATTCTAAGTTTGAAACCTCACCCTGTTCCATATGTAAAATCGACTGCACATATTGCATGCGATATTGCGTTAGATCACGCTGACAAATAAAGTCGTCACTACTACACTCTGGATAATCATGTGTAATTTGTTCTGTAATGACTTTACGTACCGTCGCCATTGGAATTAAATGTTTAACAGGAAAACTCTTTTTACACACCAAGCATGTACGGCATTCTACTTTTCCATTCATTTGAATTGAGCCTCGCTGCGCGATCCATGGAGTTTATTCATTTAAATTTTGATTGTTCAAATATTGAATCTATCTCAATGTAGCATTCGAAACTTAAAAACTGGGCTTTCATGGCATGAATATTTATCTTTACAGTGGCAACTACTAAAATGATGTATTGAATAGATGACTTAAAAATGCAAAAAATTACGGTAATAGTAGAAGCAGCAAAATGCACCACAATCTAGCAGCGCATTCATATTATGTTTTATAAGCGTGCTTGAATTGTGGTTCTATTTGATTAAACCCAAAAGTAGGAACGTTTTTGAGTCAATTGAACTCATCCCAACAAACTACGCTGCACCAATTGTGCAGTAAACCACCAAGCGCTGCATGCAGACATACCACAGAGTAAATTGGCCAAAATTTTGTTCAATTTTGAAAGTTCTGAAACATATATTTTTAGATTAATAAGATAGGCCATAACGCCGTAAACCAGGCCAATCGCACCGCCAATAAAAATAAGCACGAGTGGCCATGCAGCATACGCATGTGCTTTTGCAGGATACTTGGCTGTCATCATTTCAGTCGTTGTCATTGCACACTCCACTTTTTACAGGATTGAATTAAAACATCCACCCGAAAATGAATGCTTTAACCCTAGGAGCAATGATTTTGCAAAATTTAGGCCAAATATGCGTGCCTAATAATGATCAAGCTATGAATGAAATTATTCACCACAACATTTGCTACAGCCGACGACTTTTTCTCTCGGCCAATTCATACGTGCCCGCTTGTACGCCAGCTCATAATTGGCAAAGTATCCAATCAATATTTGATCATCAAACAATGGCATGTCTTCGCACCCTTTAGTTCCGTTATGAATCAAATGCGAACCATTGCCTGATTCTTTTTCATCTACAATAAATTTGATCATTCGCCGTTCCCCCTGAATATTTTTATAAAGTTCAAGCACAAATAAAGAATGAATCAATACCCATATAAATATTATGGATTTAATTAATCACATACTAAAATTATGCCTTTAATGTGTAAAAATCAATCAATATTTGTTTTTTTAATTTGTTTTTTATACTTATTTATTCATAGCTTAAAGCAATATCAGTCAATTCACCATCCAACTCATTGAACGGTGCTTTATTCTGTTCAAGCTTTTAAATTCATGATGATCGCTATCATTATTCCTTAGCATATTGCACAAAAGTATTTTTGGTGGTGTTTCAAAAAGTATGCTGAAAAAAAGCAGGTTGAATTTTGATAAAATAGAGAAATGCAAATAACTCTAGAAATCAAATGTCCAACCTGCCTCAGTGACAGTATAAAGAAAAATGGCA
>NZ_VPDH01000156.1:0-2069 GCF_013417785.1 Acinetobacter sp. YH12227
AGGAGTAATTAGGGGAAAATTGTAGACTTACTCTTTCGGACAAACTTAGAAGTTTTAGGTAGAACACAAGCTCTACAATTTTCATATAGTGATAGCTAATCACTATACAAACTAAGATACAAGGTAGTACGCAAACCAAGCTGCGGACTGAGGTTTGAGTCCGAGTTTGTGCATACGTTTCTTGCCAATAAAAAACTGTGTCAGTTCTAAATGCTGTCGATACGCAAGTTTTTGTTGAATCGGACGTAAATATTTATACTGCCGTTCAAAAGGTTCTTTGGATAAACTCGCCCCGAGCGCTACGCTACTTGCATCTGATTTCGGATGGACAAATTGCATCCAATATAAAAGTTTCCAACCTTCAGATTCTTTTTCAATTAACCACTTTTCATCGATTCCCATCAGCCAACCAACGTAGCGCCAAAAATGTAGAAAATCTTCAGATTCCTGCTTTGATGGAAAAATCCCTAAAGCGCGGATGCCTAGTAACACGACACTGCTGAAAGCAAGGTTGGTCATGGCAAGATCGAATTGATTAATTGGCGTGCCCCACGTTGTATTGTCCCAACTTTTGCCCTTTTGTAGTTGATAACGAACCAAAGCGTGAATAAACCTCACATAGATAGTCGAAGTAAACCCAGCATTAAAACGATTTAAGCCATTCGGTTCCGTAATATCAATCCACCATTTAGTCGTTTCAGCCAAACGTGTGCCGGCTTGTTTATTTAAAGCCCCAGTCATCATTAATGGTTGGTTAAAACCTGGATAGAGATAACCAGCCATTAAGGATAAATCCCTTAAAATAAACCCATTGTTAATACCTAAGCGGTGAGTAAACTGCAAAGCATGTTCAATTTTAGTGTGTTCCAACCAATTGGGAATCTGTTGGATATGCTGAAAAAATACTTCCAGTTCGGGAATGGTGTGGGGGAGTTGATCGATCCCTTTAAATAGGGCAGTTTCAAAATATTCACGATGCAGCTTCGGATTTTTCATCATCCATGTGATGATTTTTTCCATTTCAGTGTCACCGGTTTGCAGTGCTTTGTTTAGAGACAGGTATTCTGCATAACTGGGTTGAGTCGAGCCCTTGGTTAAATGTGTAAGGGCAAAGCTCAGAATGTTACTTTGCTGGGTAGAGCTAAACGGCGCAAGTCTGGAATGAAAGAATGTAGACATTGTTAATACTTCAATGTTGTTGTTTAATTCAACACTAATACGAATATTTATTCGCGTTCAATTCGTATAATTAAAATGATTATTGGATGTAGTGCATGAGAAAAAGACCCCAGCAGCAGCGTGCACGTCTCATTGTAGAAAGTATTTTGGAGGCGGCGCAGTGGTGTATCGCAGAATATGGCTTGCTAGAATTGACGACACCGAAAATTGCCGATAAATCTGGTGTAAGTGTAGGTTCGATTTATCAATACTTTGAAAATAAAGAGCAAATAGTCGAAGAACTCTTATTACGTAAATCAGAACAATTGGGGTTGGCCTTAAAACAAACGATTGTAGAGCAAGAGCATCAGACCATCTACGAAGTTATTCCACTGAGTATTCAATTTGGTTTTGATATGTTGAAAGCTGATCGTGGTTTCTTTATCGAGATTTTAAAACACTGGCATCAATACAGTCGTTCAGATGCCTCTCAGGTTTTGGAAAAACATTTTTTTGAAGTTGGCATGTATTTATTTAACCGTTACTACCAACATTGGAGCTTTGAAACACTGAAAAATCGCTCATTTGTGATCATTAACAGTACTTTATTTACCATGATGCGCTATGTGAGTAATAACGACTTTTTAATTACTGAACAACAGCTTAAGAGAGAGTTGTCCAATATGATTTTGGCTTATTTAGAGTTTAAAGATGAAGTGAACTAAAATGAAAAATCTTGCTGAACCACATAGATAAAGCTTAACAATAAATTCAATTACTCAATAAGGTGGTGTTTCAAAAAGTATGCTGAAAAAAAGCAGGTTGAATTTTGATAAAATAGAGAAATGCAAATAACTCTAGAAATCAAATGTCCAACCTGCCTCAGTGACAGTATAAAGAAAAATGGCATC
>NZ_VPDH01000157.1:0-1976 GCF_013417785.1 Acinetobacter sp. YH12227
TGTTCCATTTTAGATATTTGTTTAAGATAAGATATAGCTCATTGAGATGTGTCATAGTATTCGTCGTTAGAAAACAATTATTGTGACATTATTTCAATGAGTTATCTATTTTTGTCGTGTACAGAGATTTAATTTATAAGAATCTTTTATCGAATATCGATGATCCAAATATTCAGATTCTGATTTCTTAGTTTAAATTATCGAAAGCTCGTATAAGAATTCAGCCACAATTTTGGCTAATAATTCATGTTCTTCTTGTGATTCAACAATATCGACCATCAAATCATCTAAACCTGTTTGTTCCTGAATGGTAACACCTTGAATTTCTAGATAAGTCAGCATTACAGCTAAACCAGTTCTTTTATTACCATCAACAAAAGTATGACCTTTTGAGATAGCAATACCAAACCATGCTGCGATCTCAAAAATGTCGCTTACATTGCTGTAATACATCTGCTGATCTATACGGCTTAATACGCTTTCTAGCTTTTCAATATGACAGCCTGTTCGCCCCACGCCAGTTTGTAATAGGATCTCATCATGTACAGCGATCACGAATGTTGAGCTAATCAAACTCATTTATAAGCAAGCTCTTGAAGTTCTGCTTTATGCTGCTTAATAACTCGTTTAGCACTGTGCATCACAACACGTTTTGTTGCTTCATCATTGCTAAATTGAATTGGTAATACTTGACCTGAAACCTTTTGGCGATTTGAAACTTGATCAAGGCTATAGTCTTTTAAGCGTTTTCTCATATTCATAGCTCCATTAATAGAGATGTCTATTTTAGCTCAAATTTTACAATTAGGTGCGATAGTGAGGATCTTTTCTAGGAATAGCTGACTCAGAGTCTATATCAAAGAAATCATAAATCTTAGATGCGGTTCGGGAAGTAAATAATGTCTTATCCATATAGACAATTACTTTATCTTTGTTCATATCGTAAATTACCCGACCTCGTGGAATCTGCTCATATTCATAAGCTTTAAGCTCTGGATATTCACTTTGTACATTTTTCCAATACTCGATATGCGTGTAAGGACTATCAATTAAGCCAATTGAATCAGCATCACCTAAATTAAACACATGAGCTATACCGATGACTTTATTATTCCAATGCCAGAAAATTCCAATTTTCACTATTTTTTCCTTTAATTTTAAGATTTTCTAAAATTAGCATAATACACCTTATACGAAGTCAAAAATGGGAGCTTATAGCTCCCATTTTGAATGGGTTCTAACATTTTGACTTTGCATAGCACCTATTATATTAATTTTAGGAATACTTAAGTTTAGTTAAGAACAATAGTCTTGTTTAAATCTTGAATAAGGAACATTTCTACGTTGTGTTAGATCTTTCCCTTTTAAATCATTGGCTAATTTATCTGATAATTCTTCACTAGATTTTATTTTGTTTGGAACCCATGAATAAGCATGTCTAGGTAAAATTTCAAAAAGATTAGTCATACCAGGTACATAAGAATACTTAAATTGAGTATAAACTTGATCATAGAATCCCTTACAGATTCTATCATTTTCTTTTGAAACTAAATTTCTATTCATAGATGTTGAGAAGTCATATAAGCTCCCATTTTTGAATTCATAATCATATTTTTTCCCAGTTTTAGGACTTTGGCTTGATGTTATTTTTATACCTGAATTAAGCTCTGAAATAGTAATATCTAATGACTCTTTGAATTCAATAGTTTCAGATTTAATTAATTTTGCTAGATCGTTAAACTCATATATAAAATAATGGCTTTCTGGGCTACTCATACCAAACCATGCGCCACATGTACTTGTTACAACATAAGTATTCTGCTGTTGCTTATATATCTTTTCTAAGATTTGAACCGTACCGGGTTTGTCGGAGACTTTTTTATTTAAGTTAGGCCACCTGACCTAACGGATTAATCTTATCATAGTACATTGCTTCAAACTCAAAAGGCGATACATAACCCAGTGCACCGTGTACA
>NZ_VPDH01000158.1:0-1967 GCF_013417785.1 Acinetobacter sp. YH12227
GGATAATCTTTTTCAGATTCAATTAGTAATTGAACCGATCTTTCTCTAATTTCGGGGGTATAGTTTGGTTTTTTCATCGGAATAGTCTCTCAGAATATTGAGTCTCCGACAAACCCGGTACGGTTCAAATGCACTGAATCAGTGGGTCGATATAAACCTCATACACCATTCAGAGCAACTTAGCTCTACTGAAGAACTACTTCAGTTTACGAATGATAACAACCATCTACACGAATTTGATGAAAACTATTTTAAAACGCTTTTCTCAGAAGATAATCATGAAAAGTTACACCTTTTTGATGATCAAGGTACGTTAGCTGTAATTGATATTACACACAACATTGCATGGCCTAATCTAGATCGTCTCGAATTTAAAACAGACTTAAGCTTTAAGTACGATTTTGCATCAATTATTGATCTCACTAAGGTCTCAAGAAAACATCCAGTGATATTACAAGACTGGCTCTGGAATTTATTCTGGAATTCACCTGCATTTGCTTCAATTTCACCTACAGATGGTCACTTTAAGATTTTTTCTTGGCCAAAGCCAATGGACAATACACAACGAAAACTCATCTTTCAAATGTCCGCTTGCTTTATTCAAGGTGCAAAAATGTCAAAAATTTCAGAGCAATATGACATCCCTCTCCCACTTGTACAAAAATTTATTGCAGCAAATATTGCTACTCAAAATATAAAAAAAATAAATCTTTGGGATAAACATTACAACCCACCATCAGAAATAATTGAAAAAACAGAAGAACAAAGTTTTGTAAAAAATTTTTTAGGTAAATTACGCCGTAAATTTGGTTTTTAAATAGGAGCAAATACATGATTCTTCAGCAATATAAAATTGTATTTGCTGGCTCAATGGGGGCTGGTAAAACTGAAGCAATCCGTTCACTTTCAGACATCCCTGTTTTATCAACCGAGGCATTAAATACTGATCAAGAACGGCATTCAAAACTTGAGACAACTGTAGGCATTGACTATGGTGAAGTTACACTTGAGGATGATCTTAAAATTGGGCTATATGGTACACCTGGACAAAGTCGTTTTGATTTTATTTGGCCAGTGATTTGTCAAGGAGCCATTGGTGCCATAATTTTAATTGATCACAACATAGAAAATCCCTTAACAGAAATTGAAAGTTACTTAGAAACATTCCAAAACTATACCGATAATATCGCTATTGGAATTACGCATACAGATGAAATAAAAACCAATCAAGACACATCAATTTATAAAGATTGGCTGATCCAACAAGATTTATATTCGCCCTTATTTTTTATTGACTCACGTAAAAAAGAAGATGTGTTGTTATTGTTAGAAGCCCTTATAACATCAGTAGAAGTTAATCATAACATTAGCGCTTAAGGATCCTTTATGTTCAATGTTCAAAAACGTTCAGCCCCTAAAGAACTTGTACAATATGCACATGAACAAATTAGCATGATTATAAATAATGCTCGAGGCGTGCATTTTGTGATGCTCTGCTCAACAGATGGCTTTGAACTTACTAGCGTCCATAAACGTGGGCAATATAACAATAGTAAACTTGCTGCTGTAAGTAGCTCAATTCTTGCCATGGTTACTGCATTTACTAAAGAAATTCAACTCACTGGTTGTCAAAGTATTACTTTGGATGCTGAAAATGGTAAAGCAATTTTAACAGCTGTATCAGCGCAACATCATCCAATGATTATTATTGCATTAACAGACAAAGACATTTTATTAGGACAAGTACTTTACATGCTTAAGTGTGCTACAAATGCAATTATTACTGAAGACTCAGCAATAGCTATTAACTAACTTTCAATTTAGCATTTCTATTTTTATCGCATAAAAAAATCCCCCTATCTCATAAGAGTTAGGGGGATTTTGAATAATGAGCTGGCGATGACTTACTCTCACATGGGTAACCCCACACTACCATCAGCGCTAAGAGGTTTCACTTCTGAGTTCGG
>NZ_VPDH01000159.1:0-1952 GCF_013417785.1 Acinetobacter sp. YH12227
AGATCCATGCACGTGTAGCAGTTCTTAACAGATTTACGGAATTAGGTCGACCACTTACCCAAGTTACGCCTTAAATTTGGCTCAATTAGGGGCGCTTTGCATTTCAAATCTTTGTGCAACAAAGCCGAACAAACATCAAAGTTGGTGCTTTCAAAAGCTGGTGAAAAAGCTGGTGAAACATTAGCACTTGGAGTTGTTGGCAGATGCTCACAAAATGCTGTTCGTTCATTAGATCCGAGACAAGTTGGGGTTGGTTTAGCCCTCTGTGGTATCGCTGGCTTGTCAGTTAAGTACGGTATGGAGTCAGCTGGAGAAAATGCAGGTGAAGAAATTGGAAAAAGAGGTGAGGTAATAAAAGCGGCTGAAATATATATCAATGCTCAGAAGAAATTGAATGAAAATGCTGGGGAGGCAGAAAAGAAACGACGAGATAGAGAAATAGAAAAAGACCCTATGCTAGAATGGCAGATAAAATATTCTGACTAAGTGAATGAAAAATGAATGTAAAAAAAATAGCTTTTTTTTTAGTGTTTTTGAGTGTATTTGGTCTTAATGGTTGTACAAAGACTGTACCTCAGAAAGAAAAAAATCTTGTTCAATCAGAGTCTTTATATAAACAAGGTCAAAAATATTTTTTAGGTGATGGTGTAAAGCAAAACTTTCAAAAAGCTTTAGAATATTTTGAAAAAGCTGCAAATGAAGGTTCTGTAGTTGCTCAAAATGATTTAGCAGGTATGTACTTCAAAGGAATAGGTACACAAAAAAATGAAGCTAAAGCTTATTATTGGTTTAATGAAGCATCTAAATTAAATTCTTCTGAAGCTCAGTATAATTTAGGTGTAATGTATGACAATGGATATTATGTAGATAAAGATCGAACAAAAGCTTTAGATTATTATAACTTATCTGCAAAACAAGGATATGCTCGGGCTCAATTCAGCCTCGCTAATGCATATCTTGATGGAAATGGTATTGAAAAAGATATCAATAAAGCCATTAGTTTGTATACCGATGCGGCTAAACAGAATTTACCAGATGCTCAATACAATTTAGCCAACATATATGAAGAAGGAGCTATAGTTCCAAAAGATGAAAAAAAAGCGCTCGATCTTTATATACAAGCAGCAAACCAGAATTTTCCTATAGCTCAAAATAATTTGGGTTATATGTATGCGAATACCTATAATGATCTAGAAAAAGCAAAATATTGGTTTCAACGGGCATTTGAGAATGGTTATAAAGATGCTGGGGATGCACTAAAAAAAATAGAATCAATATCTAATTCTAAGTAGTGTAATTAGGCAAGTTAATATCAATATGATAACTAATATTAGTATGACTCCTTGCGCTTCAAACAAGATCAAAGCAATTAAAGATTTTCTAAATGTGAATTGATTTTCTTTGATTACAAACTTACTTTCATTACCTATGCTAGATATATAAACGGATAAAACTTTATCCGTATTATACTGGTGCCAGGCATTTTCTAATTTAACTTTTAGATCGTCACATGACTCTAATAACGTTATTCTATATATGCTTAAGACATTTTGAGCATTACGATAATAAATTTTGTTATGATATTTATACATGTATTCAACATTCATCTTAGCAGTTCTGTCTATACCTTTTCGCCAAGGTGAACTTGAGCAAGATATTTGTGTTTTTAAAATTTGAAAATTTTCAATTTTTTGCCATGTATTCAAATCTATACTTTTATTATCATATTTATTTGATTTTATTAAAGTAACTAAAATAATTATGAAGCCTATTAAAAGTAAAAAAAGTGAAAATTTTTTCATATAATTATTTTAGCTCTAATTAATAGACTTCCGTCATAAATCAAAAAACGTACAATTTATTTGATCTTAAATTAATCAGCAAAATTATTTAATTCAAGAGATAATCCTTGGATGAAATTCAAAGATATTCAAAAATTATCAGACGTTAAG
>NZ_VPDH01000160.1:0-1930 GCF_013417785.1 Acinetobacter sp. YH12227
CCGTGATAAAGCACGTCCATATGTGGGTGCTTTATCCGTGTTGATCACTTGTGGAATTTGCCACTTCTTCACATTATTTAAAATTTTTCCAAGAAAACAATATGCTGATTTGGTATTACGTCTAGAATGGTTTACCGTTAACATCAATATAAGGAATATAAAATGAAAGCAGCTCGTTTTTATGACCGAGGGGATATTCGAATTGAAGATATCCCTGAACCGAAAGTACTTCCAGGCACAGTTGGAATTCAAGTTGCGTGGTGTGGTATTTGCGGTACAGATTTACATGAATTCATGGAAGGTCCTATTTTTATTCCACCTTGTGGTCACCCACACCCAATTTCGGGAGAATCTGCACCTGTAACAATGGGACATGAATTTTCAGGCGTGGTTTATGCAGTTGGAGAGGGTGTAGATGATATCCAAATTGGGCAACATGTCGTAGTTGAACCCTACATCATTGCTGACGATGTGCCGACTGGCCCCAATGATAAGTATCATTTATCAAAAAATATGAACTTTATTGGTTTAGGCGGACGCGGTGGTGGTCTTTCTGAAAAAATTGCAGTTCAGCGGCGTTGGGTACATCCTATTTCAAATGATATTCCTTTAGACCAAGCAGCATTGATAGAACCTTTATCTGTCGGTCATCATGCCTATGTCAGAAGTGGCGCAAAAGCTGGCGATATCGCACTGGTTGGTGGAGCAGGCCCAATAGGCTTACTTTTATCTGCTATTTTAAAGGCTAAAGGTCTCACGGTCATCATTACTGAACTGAGTGCAAAACGTAAAGAAAAAGCGATAGAAGCGGGTGTTGCCGATTATGTACTAGACCCATCTAAGGTTGATGTAGTTGCTGAGGTAATGAAAATTACAGAAGACCGCGGTGTAGATGTCGCTTTTGAATGTAGTAGTGTCAATAAAGTCATGGATACACTCGTTGCAGCAATGAAACCAACTGGTGTAGTCGTTATCGTTTCTATTTGGAGCCATCCTGCCACAATTAATGTGCATAGTGTGGTGATGAAAGAGCTAGATATTCGTGGCACGATTGCTTATGTAAATGATCATCAGGAAACTATCCGTTTGGTTGAGCAAGGTAAGATTAATCTAGAACCTTTTATTACCCAACGGATTGCATTAGATGATCTTGTTTCTAAAGGCTTTGAAACATTGATTCATAATAATGAGTCTGCTGTAAAAATTATTGTTCATCCGTAGTAACGCCTAATTTGAACGACTAATTTGAATAAACTAGAAATAAACTCTATGTAGCTATTTCTAATATCTTTATAGATAGGGAATGAGTCTGTACGTACAGATTCATTCTCAAATTTACGGCACTGTTGCAAATAGAGATTTGAGTCGATGATGTTCCCTTTAAAAAGTGCTTAGAGACCGAAAACCCTGTTGATTAGACACACTTCCCCCTGAGGCTGACCATAATAAAATGACGAAGCTTGTCCTTTACGTAGTGCACGCATGACTTCAATACCTTTAATTGTGGCATAAGCCGTCTTCATAGATTTGAATCCTAATGTGGCCCTGATGATTCGCTTTAACTTACCATGATCACATTCAATGACATTATTTTTATACTTAATCTGCCTGTGCTCAATATCTACTGGACATTTTCCTTCTCGCTTTAATCGTGATAAAGCATGGCCATAGGTCGCTGCTTTATCTGTATTGATGACCCGTGGAATTTGCCATTTTTTCACCGTATTGAAGATCTTTCCTAGAAAACTATAGGCTGATTTACTGTTCCGTCTAGCGGAAAGGTAAAAGTCAATCGTATGACCCCGTTGATCAACTGCACGATACAGGTAAGTCCATCGCCCCTTCACTTTGATATAAGTCTCATCCATATGCCATGAATGTAAATCTGTAGGATTACGCCAATACCAGCGTAACCGTTTTTCCATTTCTG
>NZ_VPDH01000161.1:0-1922 GCF_013417785.1 Acinetobacter sp. YH12227
CCTTTTCCATAACGCTCACGACCGGGACTTTTGATCCAAGCCGCTTATGGTGGTTTGCTACCTGCTCCTGCAAGCCGATAGCGAGGGGCCATACCCTCATCTCTTACGCCGCTTGCTGCGGCACACTGAAATCGATACCCCAATTCTTCAGCATGGTCATAACGATCTACACTCCAAGCCTTGGTAGCAATATTGCCTTTACGACCACCAGACCACGGACCTGTTGCGATTTCAATTAACATCCGATGTTCAATCAGGTGCAAGTCAAAACGCCAATTTTTCGTACTTTTGAAATGAAAGTATTCTTCATATTTCATTTTCATCCGATCTAATATTTCTTTTAACCGCTCGAATGCTTCTAAGTATTTTTCACTGGCTTTAGGTAGTGGCCTGGAACGTGGTTTCTTTTTAGGCGGAATCTTTTTAGTTAGGTTTTTATAGGCATCAAGTTCCATATTTCACCCAATAAAAAACCTCCCGGAGGAGGTTAATTTAATTGCATGTAAAAATTAAAATAACTTAAATATTTTTCCAGTTTTATCACTGTAGAAATGCATATCAAAGCTAGGCTTAATTATTTCATCTTCTATATTTAGATAACGGACGCAATCACCAAAACTATTTGGCTCATCAGATGATTTTTCGCACATAGCTTCTAGTGTATAGACAGCGCCATGTTGATCAACCACATCTAACATTACTTTGTTTAATAAATTATCCATGTATTAGCCATCAATCCCAACGATTTCACTCGCTTGGAAACCACGTTGACCTTTTGATACGCTAAACTGTACACGCTGACCTTCAGCAAGTGATTTGAAACCACCTGAAATGATTTGAGAAAAATGAGCAAAAACTTCTTCGCCATTATCAGCCGCGATGAAACCGAAGCCTTTAGTATCGTTAAACCACTTAACAGTGCCTGTAGTTAAATTTGACATAATAATTTCCTTTAATAATATTTAATTTAGAGTTCTTGAAAAAATTAAGAAAATAAATAATTAATTTATAAATAATTTAATTAAAAAATTTTAGCTCTAAGTTGTTCAGGTTTAAGAGTGAGAGTTTAAAAATACAATTTATATAGTTTATTTAGTTCAGTATAAAAAGATTTACCATCAATATTTAAAGTTAACTTTTGTCCTGATTCTAAGACAACTTGTTTAGCAACTTCAACTAAGGTTTTACCATTCAAATTGCTTTGAATTTTTTTTAACGGAATAATATTCACACGAATTTCATCACCGTTAGTTGCTGAAGCAGTAGTCCAGCCGTTAGATATGTTCATTTATTGACTCATATAATGAGCTTTTGTAAACAGAATAGTATTAAAAATAAAACCAACTTTGATTTTGGAGATTGTTCACTTAAGAAAAATTTAAACTTATGATATTTACAGTAGCTTGAAAAAATAGATAAAAATCAGATTAGTATCTTTAGAATTTTAAGGAAACCCACGAATAGCTGTAGGCTTCCCTTGATCGGCATGATGCGAATTCATGCTATGCGTTAACTGTTTGAATTCGATGCTTTAGCACCAGATTGGAGGGAATACGCAATTCCATTAACAACTCAAACACTACCGTTCCGCTTACGGATTCGATCAAACACACTATAGCACCAGTGCCCAGATTTACCTATGTTTATTTAACAATTATTTTATAAGATTGATTTTAAAGCAATTTTGACAGTATTCAATTTCACCATCTATACATTGATGCTTTTTACTTAATCCATGTATGCCAAACATACATTTAAAAAATTGCATCATAATCACACCAGAAATCTAATTTTAATAGGACTTACGCATTGACGGATTCAAAAAAGTATTAAAATACTTTATAAAGTATCTGTGATCAGACGAATTAAACATGCTTCTACAGCAACTTGTACATTACCCATTTATATGGGCTTTCTCATGA